>NZ_JARGEJ010000420.1:0-343 GCF_029211245.1 Robertmurraya sp. DFI.2.37
GATAACATTTACAGTCTGCTGGCAGGCAAAGCCAATGTCTTGACTGAACTAAGCATAAACCGTACCGCATCAAGTAAAGGAGCACGTAAAGTAGTCATTAAACCATTAGACAATGAATACCCATTGTATCATTATAACTGGGTACAGAATAATATCAAAAAAGTGGAAGAAGCAACTAATGGCCGTGTAGGCTATGTCTACATTCCCGATATGGGACCGGACGGCCTGAATGAATTCGCCCGCTACTTCTATCCCCAACTCGATAAAGAAGCCTTGATTATTGATGACCGTGCCAATGGAGGTGGTAATGTATCTCCAATGATTATCGAACGTTTGCTTCGTG
>NZ_JARGEJ010000421.1:0-342 GCF_029211245.1 Robertmurraya sp. DFI.2.37
TTTTCGAATTCCATAATCAGTTCTACAGTATCCAGTGAATCTGCGCCCAGATCGTTAGTGAAGCTTGCTTCTGTTGTAACTTCTGATTCTTCTACACCTAATTTATCAACGATAATAGCTTTTACTCTTGATGCAATTTCAGACATAACTTTAATTTTTTAGTTAATAAATTGAATTATTTTATTTTCTTTGCGGTTGCAAAGGAATAAATATTTCTTGGGCTGAGCAAATATTCAGGCAAATAAATGCAGAATTTTGCACATTTTTTTGTTTTATGTGCACCAAAATAGAGAACATCATGAAGAAAATCGCAATTTTAGCTTCAGGAGAAGGCACGAATGC
>NZ_JARGEJ010000422.1:0-342 GCF_029211245.1 Robertmurraya sp. DFI.2.37
CTGAATTTTTAGAGAAACGCCGTATCCTTCTGGACGGCTTTTCCACCAAGGATGGCAAGACTTTCCCGACAGTGCTGGAACTTGCTGATGACGGTGCAGTCAATATGCAGTCTGTAATCGGCAGGTGTCCGCACTGCGGCGGCGAGGTACGTGTGGGGACAAGGGCTTTCAACTGTTCCAACTACAGCAATCAGGAAGCACCGTGTTCATTCGCCATATGGAGGAATATAGGAGGCCATCAGCTGACACTGGAAGAGGCGAAAGAGCTTTGTGAGAAGAACATTACTTCATCCGAACTGGAGATGTATCGGGAAGACGGTTCCATTTATCGCAAGCGTCTCG
>NZ_JARGEJ010000423.1:0-342 GCF_029211245.1 Robertmurraya sp. DFI.2.37
GTGGCAGCGATCGGAGCTGGAATGGATATTTTTCAACCAAGCGGAAATATGGTCGTAGATATCGGTGGAGGTTCAACAGATGTAGCTGTATTGTCCATGGGTGATATTGTCACGTCTTCTTCCATTAAAATGGCTGGAGATAAATTTGATAGTGAAATTCTTCAGTATATTAAACGTGAATACAAGCTTTTAATTGGAGAGCGTACAGCTGAAAACATTAAGATTCAAATCTGTACGGTCTTCCCTGGAGCACGGAACGAATCAATGGAGATTCGTGGTCGTGATATGGTATCAGGATTGCCAAGAACGATTTCAGTCATTTCCGAGGAACTTGAACTTGCC
>NZ_JARGEJ010000424.1:0-342 GCF_029211245.1 Robertmurraya sp. DFI.2.37
TTCATAATAATACAATTTATCTCCTCCGGCCAGTAACAGGGTAATTGCTTGTGAAGCCTTCACCTTGCTCTGCTGCTCTTCAGTGATGTTCTTGTCATTGCTCGGCATACTTATTTCCATCGTCTGAGGTTTGCTCAGCGTGGTACACAGCATAAAGAAAGTAATCAGCAACATGTTCATATCCACCATAGGCGTAAAGTCTACGCGGACAGTCATCTTTTTTTGCTTCGAACCCTTTCCTTTTTTGCTGCTTTCTTGTACTTCAGCACTCATAATTATTCGGTTTTATTTATCAGAAGTAGTCTTCAGAAAAGTAATCAGATTGTACCGGTTCTCTCTGAG
>NZ_JARGEJ010000425.1:0-341 GCF_029211245.1 Robertmurraya sp. DFI.2.37
GCCATTTACGAGACCCTTCACCGGGAAAATCAAGTCATGGTGTGTGCACAGAGCAATATGGCTGTCGATTGGATTAGCGAGAAACTGGTGGACCGGGGTGTTCCCGTTCTCCGTATTGGTAATCCCACCCGCGTCAATGACAAAATGCTTGCTTTTACCTATGAACGCCGTTTTGAAAGCCATCCCGATTATCCGCAATTATGGAGTATCCGAAAAGCAATACGCGAGCTCTACGGACGTTCGCGCAAAGGAGCGGAACGTGAGAATATCCGACAGAAAATAAACTCACTGAAAGACCGTGCCACCGAACTGGAAATTCGCATCAACGAAGCATTGTTCGG
>NZ_JARGEJ010000426.1:0-341 GCF_029211245.1 Robertmurraya sp. DFI.2.37
CCTCGTAATAAGTAATCTGGCTGCAAGGAAGTATTGCAGCAAAGACTTCTACGGGAACCTTATCACCTGTATTCCTGTCTGAAATATAGAGTTTGTCACCGGCAAAATCCACATACATCTGATCTCCGGCTATATGATCTATGCGTCCAACCGGTACTTTTACCTCCCTTTCACGTCTGAGATACAGGCAGAATGAACAATAGCTGTAACCTTGGGGACGGTTTCTCAGATATTCCTCATACAAGGACCTTCTTGTTGTTCCACGGGATTTAAGTCGTTTAATGTACTCAGGTATATGTTCTTGAAGATACTTATACTCTGCAGATCCTGTTGATTCGTTG
>NZ_JARGEJ010000427.1:0-340 GCF_029211245.1 Robertmurraya sp. DFI.2.37
TTGAACCCCAATTGATTCCAAAGCGTAAAAGAGACGTATCCTCTATCGAGGATAAGGTCATTGCGATGTACGCCAGAGGAATGTCTCAACGAGACATCTCTTCTACGATAGAGGAGATCTATGGTTTTTCTGTGTCTCATGAAATGGTATCCGATATTACAGATGCAGTACTTCCTGAATTAGAGGAGTGGCAAAACCGTCCTTTGAGTAACGGTTATCCTTTTGTTTTCGTCGATTGCCTATACACCACCATTCGAAATGACTATGAGACTAAAAAATACGCAGTTTATACGATACTAGGCTATACCATAGAGGGAAAGAAAGAGCTTCTTGGTTTGTG
>NZ_JARGEJ010000428.1:0-340 GCF_029211245.1 Robertmurraya sp. DFI.2.37
GTAAACGATGAATACTCGCTGTTTGCGATATACTGCAAGCGGCCAAGCGAAAGCGTTAAGTATTCCACCTGGGGAGTACGCCGGCAACGGTGAAACTCAAAGGAATTGACGGGGGCCCGCACAAGCGGAGGAACATGTGGTTTAATTCGATGATACGCGAGGAACCTTACCCGGGCTTAAATTGCAGATGAATTACGGTGAAAGCCGTAAGCCGCAAGGCATCTGTGAAGGTGCTGCATGGTTGTCGTCAGCTCGTGCCGTGAGGTGTCGGCTTAAGTGCCATAACGAGCGCAACCCTTGTTGTCAGTTACTAACAGGTTTCGCTGAGGACTCTGACAAG
>NZ_JARGEJ010000429.1:0-340 GCF_029211245.1 Robertmurraya sp. DFI.2.37
TTCAACTTTTCCCACAACTTTATTAATGCCTCGGAGGCAATATCTTCTGCCGCCAAATCATTATGAACGTATGATTTGGCAAAGAAAAAAGACTTCTTATAATAAGAGGTATAGATATCATTAAAAGAATTTCCAGGCATTTTGCTCATTTGTATATCGGTTGTGCTTTTCATCCATATTACGATGGTAGAGCAAAGTTAGCAATAAACCTTCGATAAAAACAAAATTATCCTGTTAATTCTTTCTCTTATATGCTATGAGCTTGCCTTATATGCAATCGCGCCCTCCACCGTCAGACCAAGTGGCAAAAAGGAAAAGTTGCCATAGATATGAAATTCAC
>NZ_JARGEJ010000043.1:0-41982 GCF_029211245.1 Robertmurraya sp. DFI.2.37
CTAGGATTAATTGTAAATGTGGAAAAATCAAGAGTAACGAAGCCTAGTGACCCCGATATGAAGTTCCTAGGGTTCGGGTTCTTTAAAGACTATCGAGCTGATTTGTATAAAGCAAGACCACATCAAAGATCCCTAGAAAGTTTTAAGTTCAAACTTAAACAACTCACAAGGAAGAATTGGAGTGTCGATACAAAGTATCAAGTGGAGCGAATCAATCAGTTAATAAGAGGATGGGTCAATTACTTCAGGGTGGGTTATATGAAGACTGCGCTTGGTAAGATAGATGCCCATACAAGATTTAGATTGCGAATGTGTATCTGGAAGAAATGGAAAACAGCGAAAAATCGCAAGAAAAACCTTATTAAATTAGGTATGGATAAATATAATGCCTATAAAAACAGCCACACAAGTAAAGGTGCGGCTCGAATTGCTAACTCATGGGTACTCAGCACAACTATAACAAATAAGAGATTAGCCCAATTCGGACTACTCTCTAGTCGACAACATTACATGAAAGTGCATGTTTAGTATAGAATTGAACCGCCGTATACGGATCCGTACGTACGGTGGTGTGAGAGGTCGGATAATCAATTAATGATTATCCTCCTACTCGATTTTGTTGAAGTTTTTCTGCTTGAAACAGCTTTTTCTACAGCCTTGCCGTTTGATGTGAAAGGCAGTCTAAAATTATTCTATTAGATAACATAACTTTATCGATTTGAGAATAGACTTTTTAAAAATACGAATCATTTTAATAGGTTTAATAGAGTAAACACTTTTTTAATATAATAATTAGCAGAAAAAACATTCTTTTAAAAAAAATTTTTATTTTTTCTAAAATAATGTTTTGACAGAGAGAAAAAAACTAGCTATACTAACTTTAGTTATATTAAATAATCTGAAAATATAAAAAGTTTCCATTCTTCATTGAATTAGGGAAAAAGGATGGATTCGTCATGGGAGGTAGAAAGGACTATGGAAAATCGTCCGCAATGGGGGACTAGAGCTGGCTTTATTTTAGCGGCAATCGGTTCAGCTGTAGGGCTAGGAAATATTTGGCGTTTTCCTGCTACAGCGTATGACAACGGTGGGGGAGCATTTTTTATCCCATATTTATTTGCCTTAATAACAGCTGGGATTCCATTACTAATCATGGAATTTACGATCGGTCATAAATATCGTGGCTCTGCTCCGTTATCATTTGCTAGAATGAATAAAAAAGCCGAGTGGCTTGGCTGGTGGCAAGTTGCGATTTCTTTCGTAATTGCAACCTATTATGCAGTTATTATTGCATGGGCATTATCTTATACTATTTTTTCCTTAAACCAAAAATGGGGAAATGACACGGTCGGATTCCTCGTAGGAGATTATCTCCAAGTAGCAGATCCAGGAGTATTTGGCGGCATTGTCCCTGGTGTATTTATTCCACTAGTCATTGTTTGGATCATTACGCTCGGTGTTTTAGTTAAAGGGATTAAAAAAGGAATTGAAGTTGCGAATAGAATTATGATTCCTGCACTTGTTATTTTATTTCTAATTATAGTTATTCGCGCTGTGACATTAGATGGTGCTGCTGCTGGTCTCGATGCTTTCTTCAAGCCAGATTGGAGTCAAATTGCAAGTCCAAAGGTTTGGGTAGCAGCATATGGGCAAATTTTCTTCAGTTTATCGATTGCCTTCGCCATTATGGTTACGTATTCTAGTTATCTGCCAAAGAAAACGGATATAACAAATAATGCTTTTATTACTGGTTTGGCAAACTCAAGTGTTGAATTATTGGCGGGTATCGGCGTATTTGCTGCCCTTGGATTTATGGCAGCCAACGCAGGGGTACCGGTTGATGAAGTTGTAAAAGGTGGGGTTTTATTAGCGTTCGCAGTATTCCCAGAAATTATTAATCAATTCCCTGCTTTTAATGGCTTCTTTGGTTCCTTATTCTTTATTTGCTTAACATTAGCTGGTTTATCTTCACTTATTTCGATTGTTGAAACCTTTGTATCAGGGGTGGAAGATAAGTTTAAGGTTTCTCGTACAAAGTCAGTCATGATTGGCGGTGGGCTCGCAGCCATCATTTCAATCTTATTTGCAACAAAAGGCGGCTTAAACTTCTTAGATGCGGCAGATTATTTTATTAATCAATTTGGTGTTGCGCTTGCTGGCCTTGTTGAAGTTATCATCGTCGCTTGGGTATTTAAGGAACTTAAAAATCTCCAAGCTCATGCAAATAGCATGTCTGACATTCAAGTTGGAACATGGTGGAGAATAAGCTTAGGAATCATTACTCCAATTGTATTAGGATATATGATGATACAAAATATCATTACCAATATTAAGGATAATTATGAAGGATATCCAACGAGCTTCCTTCTATACTCTGGTTGGGCAGTAGCGGTTGCAGCGATTATCATTGGCTTTATTTTTGCAGCATTTAAGTGGCAAAAAGGGTCTTTAACTTTACCTGAACAAAAGGGGGTCTCTAAATAATGTCAGTTAGTTCAATTGTGATGATGATTTTAGGAATGGTCATTATTTGGGGAGGCTTGGGAGCAAGTATACTCCACGCTGTTAACAAATCAAAGCAAGCTAAGCAAAGATAAAAAAATGGGCGCGCCTTCAAAGCTTTAAACCATAAGCTTGCGATGCAACTTTCACATTAACAAAACCGAAGATGGCAAAGAACATCATGTTCTTTGCCATTTTTTGCTGCCGGAAATTAACCTTTATTTTCTCGCCCTTTGCCGTTCTTGTCTTTCCCAAAGCCGTAAGTGTGGATACGGATCAAACGACCATTCAGTATAGCCATTATCCTTATACATTCCATAATGGAGGTGAGGCGGAAATTTCCCTGATGTTCCTGGTGGTCCATAACCAGAGCTACCTACACCGCCAATAGGCATGCCAGGCTCAACAATTTGTCCGAGCTTTAAGTCTTTAGCAAATCCGCTTAAGTGTGCAAAATAATGATAGTTGTTATTAATGTCACGAATACCGACTCTCCAACCGCCATAACGGTTCCACCCTTTCATTTCAACTATCCCATAGGATGTTGCCCGTACTGGAACCCCATAATCGGCAAAGATATCTGTTCCTTCGTGAATTCTTCGACCGCCCCAGCCCCGGGCATCTCCCCATGTATTTTTATAGCTATGATTGCTTCTTAAAGGAACGGGGAAAGCATGGCCTTCCAGATCAATTCTGCCAAAATGCTTATAAATTTTCGCCTTGTCAATGATGATTCCGACCGTTTTATCCCGTTTAAAATAGTCCCATAAGGCAATTTTTATATTGTCATGATCAACTCCGTATGTCAGAAGGTATTGAGCAAAAGCATGGATGACATCCTCATCGTCACTCATATCGGCTTTTCCATCACCATTTCCGTCATAGCCCATTCCATTGAAAAATTTGATTGAGGTAGGGTTTTGATCCTCAAGGTTAGGATTTAAGATTCCGACCCACTCTTCAGGTTTAAAATAAATACCGATAATACCACCTGTGTCAGGGAGATCACGTCTTGCGTTGCGAATATTGCGCTCGTACTGATCGATCGCGGCCATGTAATACCAAGGAATATTGGTAACGGCTTCAACACTTTTATAGAGATTCATTCTTTGTTTATATATATCGTCTTCTTCTTTTGCTTGAACAGAACTGAAGCTAATCAACTGGAAAAATAGGATGAGGGGCAAAATTAATCGAAAATAGCGCACAAGTATCCTCCTTTAAAAATGGTCTATCCTAAAAACTAAGGAGTTAGAAATAATTCCAAAGCTGCTTTCTTTCAAGTGATTCACATAACTTAGTTTGTGACATTGATTGGAATAAATAAATATCAATAAATGGTAATAAAGGACAATAAAAACAACTTTCTTGTCTGATGCTTTTCAGTATGATAAAGTGACATGAGTAGTAATTTTGGTACATATAAACACTAATCATTAAAGGGATGGTGTAGAAATTGAGTCAGAAGCAGGAGCAATTACGTAAACCTGAGTGGTTAAAAATAAAGCTGAACACAAACGAGAATTATACCGGCTTGAAAAAAATGATGCGTGAAAAAAGCCTTCATACAGTTTGTGAGGAAGCAAAATGCCCTAATATTCATGAATGCTGGGCTGTAAGACGAACAGCAACTTTCATGATTTTAGGTGATACATGTACAAGAGCTTGTCGGTTCTGTGCTGTAAAAACAGGACTACCAACAGAGCTCGATTGGCAAGAGCCAGAAAGAGTCGCTGATTCTGTTGCTCTTATGAATTTAAAGCACGTTGTAGTAACTGCGGTTGCACGTGATGATTTAAAGGATGGAGGAGCGGCTGTTTTCGCTGAAACTGTTAGAGCAATACGTAGAAAAAGCCCTTTCACAAGTATTGAAGTACTCCCATCCGATATGGGCGGAGTGTATGAAAATCTGGAAACCTTAATGAATGCAAAACCAGATATCCTTAACCATAATATTGAGACTGTTAGAAGATTAACTCCAAGAGTTCGTGCCAGAGCAAAATACGAGCGTTCATTACAATTTTTGAAGCGTGCAAAAGAAATGAATCCAGACATCCCGACAAAATCGAGCTTAATGATTGGTTTAGGGGAAACGAAGGAAGAAATTATTGAAACAATGGATGACTTACGTGCTAATGACGTCGATATTATGACGATTGGTCAATATTTACAGCCAACTAAGAAGCATTTGCCAGTAATTAAATATTATCATCCAGATGAGTTCCAAGAGCTAAAAGAAATTGCTTTAAGTAAAGGGTTCAGCCATTGTGAAGCAGGTCCACTGGTTCGTTCTTCATACCATGCAGATGAGCAAGTAAATGAAGCAACGAAGCATAAGCAAATGCTTGCAGAGCAACAAGCAAAAGAAGCATAGATAAAAAAAGAGTTCGGCTTTGAAGCTGAACTCTTTTTATCGTTTTAGGAAAAAAAGCGAGTGATACGCATGAAAATAAATAGATCCATCGATGCACAAGCAACTAGAAGTGCTGTAACTATTGCACATTGACAAAATCGAATGTTTTGAAAAACAGGTCCTGCGCTTTTGTTGTTGCTATCGTCCTTGAGGTGATTTCTTTACTTCTTTAATCAGTTGATCAATGGCATACTCGGTTTTTCGACTATCAGAGTCCATCGTTGCGAAGCTTTCGACATTTTTCCGTAAAGCAGTATTATCGGTGACAAAAATATCAAACCAACGTGGAACGACAGACATCGCTGTTTTTTTTACTTGATCGGCTTTTTGCTTACGATTATCAGAATCGGTTTTATAAACAATGATCACTTCTTCTCCCGTGACAAGGGTAGAGACATCATCTACATTAGGAATATCCGTACATAGCTTGCTAATGATATTAGCAGTCTTTTCTCGATCCATTGCTGCATAGTGATCATTTGCTACATTTGTCCCGGTTATCGGTGCTTTTTGATGGCGAACATAGCCGAAATCTTCCGATTCATTTTTCCCATTTTCATTATAAATATCTGCACGTTGGTCATTAACATTAATCGTATTTCCACTTTCATTATAAAGCCCTTCTACTGCTGAGTCGTTATTGCAGGCAGCTATTAAAAGCAGGAAACCGATGCTAACGATAAGTGAACGTTTCTTCATCATCTACACCTCCACATTTGTAGTATGAACAAATGTAGAAATTTTTCACTTAGTAAATTAATCTAGTTCAAATTTATACCCTTATTGTGAAAAAGACAGTAGACAGTATATAATGAGAACATAGTGTGTCAAAAAGAGGTGATGGGTTTGATCTACATCAATAATCTATGCTACGAGATCATTGAGGAAAGAGGAGAAGGTTTTAACGAAGAGGCCTTTCAAGGCAGATATAGTGATATTTTAAGTAAATACGATTATATAGTTGGTGATTGGGGCTATGGCCAACTTCGCTTAAAAGGGTTTTATGACGATAAAAATCAAAAAGCTACTTTTGATACAAAAATCAGCACATTGACGGAATATATTTATGAATTTTGTAACTTTGGATGTTCTTATTTTGTTGTAAGAAAAGTTCAAGGGTAAAGAGCGCTCCAGTGAAAACACACTGGTCGCTCTTTTTTCTATTCATCCTCTTTATCGTGGATAGGATGGGCACCATCCATTTGTCTTGGAGTATCCTCATGTAGTGTTCGATTTTCATACGTAAAACCACTGTTAGAGCGTTGCCCTTTTTGCCAGTTACCATCTTTATTTTGCACTGGTCTTTGCTGAGAAAACGGCGATCCGAAAGGCCCTTCTGGAAACTCTTCCGCATTTATAACTTCTCTTTGTTTCTCAACATTGGAAAAGTCTTGGTATGGTTCATTTCTCTTGTGCGCCATTTTAAATCACTCTCCTTTCTCGTAGTATTAACGAATTATTTGCAGAAAGGAAAGGTAACTTTTGCTGTTTCAGTCTTGTACTGTGGAAGTGGCAAAAAAAGAGGCTGTCATTTTCGACAACCTCATGAATGTTAGATCACTTCATATAAAAACTGCCTTAATTCTTCCGCATCTTCCTCGGATAATTGGAAAGCATACTCTAAATAACCTTCTTCTTTCAAATCATCTGGACCGATGATAGCATAGCGACTTCCTTGCATATCAAGGACGATTTGTTTGCCATAATGACGATCAGATTGAACGATCGCTAAATCGAATCGATTGTTTTCTCCCATAAAACTTACAAATCGAGTCTTTGTATCGACTAAATCGTTATATAAGTAGAACCTTTCTGACATAATACCCCTCCTTTGCTTTACGTATTAAGTAAACATGAGTAAGTGCGGTTTACTTTCAAGATGATGATGCGTCTTAATGTATCTAACTGTTTTTGTTTTACTGCGCATAACAATCGAGTCAGTTTCAGCTAAATCGCCCCCGAGAAAACGCACCCCATTCAATAGCTCGCCGTTAGAAACTCCAGTTGCTGCAAAGATTGCGTCATCACCTGAGACTAAGTCGTGTAGTAATAATAATTGTTGTGGATCTTTTAAGCCCATCTTCATGCATCTCAGTTCTTCTTCAGGAGAATGAGGTACTAATCGTGCTTGCATATCTCCGCCAAGGGCTTTTAGGGCAGCGGCGGAAATTACTCCTTCAGGTGCTCCGCCAATTCCGACGAATAAATCGACTCCGGTTTGCGGCAATGCTGTGGCAATGGCTGCCCCTACGTCACCGTCACCAAAAAGCTTGACCCGAGACCCCTTCGCTCTTATTCGTTCGATCAATTGCTCATGGCGTTCTCGTTCTTGAATGATAACGGTGAGATCTTGAACACGCTTGTTATTTGCTTTTGCTACTATATCAATCGTTTTTTCAATCGGATCAAGCAAGCTAATTTTCCCAGCAGCTTGTTTGCCAACCGCAATTTTTTCCATATACATATCCGGTGCATGGAGCAATGTTCCTTTATCTGCAATCGCGATTACAGCCATTGCGTTATTATGTCCCTTTGCTACAATACTTGTCCCTTCTAACGGATCAACCGCGATATCCACCTTTGGTCCTGCTTTTGTCCCTAGTCGTTCTCCGATATAAAGCATCGGAGCTTCGTCCAGTTCTCCTTCACCAATGACGACGGTTCCATCCATATTCACGGAATCGAACATTTTTCTCATAGCATTTGTTGCTGCTTCGTCTGCCTCGTTTTTCTTCCCTCTTCCCATCCATCCGGCAGATGCTAATGCTGCCGCTTCGGTTACTCGAACAATCTCTAGTGCTAACTCACGTTCCAAAGCCTTTCCTCCATTCAACTCATCTCCACTCGCATGTCAACATTTCACAATTTATTCACAATCGTGCCGTATATTGTGAATTTATTTCACTTCTCTATCTTAACAAAAAAAAGGTCGTTCAACATTGCTATTCTTGACAAATGAATCACAACTTTTAAATGCTTCTTCTTTGTAAAAATAGTAGAGTTTCACAAAGAAGGGAAATATACGCAATACTAAAATTGTGCTACAATATCGTTATCATCGATGTGAACACTTGAGAGGACTGATCCCATTGGCTCACCTTAAAGATATTGGTACAAATGTACTGAAGTGGACAAGAATTATTTTGCCATTTAAGAGGCTGCGTTATTTTCCTCCACAATTTATTGTTAGAAATCCTGTTGTTGAAGGGGTCAAAATGGCTTTTAAACAAGGATGCGAAGTTGCTATACTAGTGTTCAACATCAACAATTTGAAGGAGTTGCACGGTCTGCTTGGAGAAGACTATTATCGAACTTTTATTAAAGAATTGAAGTTCTCCTTTCGTAGGGTCGTGCAACAAGAGCTAAGTGATGAGGATGTGTTAGTCCTCCACGATCACTATAGTGACGGATTTACACTGTTTTTAAAGGTTGACCAGAATCGGGGCTGTGTGTTTGAAATTGATGCAGCAATGAGTAAAGTGATAAAGGAAGTTGAGCAGAGGCTATCTCTATCATTTCCTTGCGTTCAACCAGAATTTGAATCTGGCTACATGTTTATTGAAAAGAAACATTATTCGATCCAGGAAGCAATTTACAAGGCTCATCAGCAGGCCTTGGCAATGGCTGAGAAGCGAGTCGACTCTGAATTTAACGAAATGTTATATATGATTCGAAAGATTGTCTCTAAAAAAGAAATCAGACTTTTAGCGCAACCGATTATCGATGTTGAATCAAAGGTTGTGAGAGCATGGGAAATGTTAACGCGTGGACCAAGGGGTACTGCTTATGAAAGCCCGCTAACCTTGTTTTCAGTTGCAAGACAGACAGACTATTTATATGATTTAGAAATGATCGTACTCGAAAAGACCTTTGAACAAATTCAAAAAACAGCGTGCAAGCATGCTATTTTTGTTAATTTCACTCCGCTTTCTTTGGGCAATCAGACTTTTATTCGCGACTTGAATAAACTGTTGGAGCGCTACAAAAATATACCGCCGAGTCAAATTACGATAGAGATAACCGAACGTGATTCAATTGAGGGAATTGAACTGCTATTAGATAATATTAAGGCATTGCGGTGCATTGGTTTTCAAATTGCAGTAGATGATACGGGGTCAGGTTATGCTAGTTTGAATACGATAAGTGCGATTATGCCAGATATTATCAAAATTGATCGCTCTGTCATTCAAGATATTGATAAAAATTCAGTCAAGGAATCCATGCTAAAGGGACTGTTATTAGTGGCAAAAGAAACTGGTTCCCTTGTTGTGGCAGAAGGAATTGAAAACGCTGAGGAGGCATCGGTCTTATTACGTAATAATGTCGACCTTGCTCAAGGTTATTTTTTTGCGAGACCAGAATCCCTCCAAAAGAGCTTAGCATCAAGTTAATATTGTTTATTGATGAAAGGATTGAAACAGATGTATTTTGTTGACCGAGAGAAAATCGAAAGCATATTGGCATTTGTTGATCAACAATTATCCCTTTTTGAAGAAAAGAGAGAATGGAAGACTGCCGTTGAAAAAGCAGCGCTTGAACGTGTGTGTCATACGGTTATGGAAGGAATATTGGATGTTGGAAATGCAATGATCGATGGTTTTATTATGCGAGATCCAGGGAGTTATGACGATATTATTGATATATTAGAGGACGAAAAAGTCATCTCTGTTGAAATGAGCAAAGGGTTAAAAGCGATTATTTCATATCGCAAGATGCTCGTACAGAATTATACAGAAATTGTCCATGAAGACCTTCAAAACGTATTTCAGCACGAGTTAGAGACTTTAAAAAAGTTCAAAGTAAATGTACAGCAATATTTGCTCAATGAACTTGGACCAGTTTCGGCATTTCGAAATTAAGGCAAATGATAAAGATGCTCTAGCAGGGAACGTTCAGGCGGTTGATAATCGCTTGCTTACTTTGTTGCATTGCCTTTTCCGATGCATATTACCTTCTATGGTAAACCGCTCTCTCCAAGGCTTCGTTCCTCGAAAGTCAAACGATTTCAATACAGCCTGAAGTAACTGCTAGCCATTAATTATGACTTTGTCTACATTCTAGACGCTCTAGTAGGAGCGTTTTTGCGTTTTTTAGAATCGAATGAGACAATCAAAAGGATACTTCTTAGGGGTGAAATAAATTGAGAAAATACAATGGCTATTTAATTGATCTAGACGGAACAATGTATAAAGGAACGGAGCTTATCCATGAAGCAGCTGAGTTTGTGAAGCAACTCAAAAGTTTAAATATCCCATATTTGTTTGTTACGAACAATTCTTCTCGAACACCTGCCCAAGTGGCTGAAAAGCTGAGGGCGTTTTCCATTCCGACAGAGGATGAGCAAGTTTTTACAACTAGTCAAGCTACGGCTAATTATATTTACGACCTTAATAAAGATGCATCCATATATGTGATTGGTGAAGAAGGGATTCAGACTGCGATTGCTGAAAAAGGGTTTCGCTTAGCTGAAGAGAATGCTGATGTTGTCGTAGTGGGAATCGATCGGGAGATTAGTTATGAAAAGTTAGCTGTCGCTTGTTTGGCGGTTCGAAATGGCGCTACATTCATATCGACAAACGGTGACATTGCCATTCCGACAGAGAGAGGTCTGCTTCCTGGTAATGGCTCACTTACCTCAGTGATCACTGTATCGACACAAACTCAACCTGTTTTCATTGGGAAGCCTGAATCGATCATAATGGAGCAGGCACTTGCTGTCCTTGGTACTACTAAAGAAGAGACGATCATGGTAGGAGACAATTACGATACCGACATATTAGCAGGAATAAATGCTGGTATGGATACATTATTAGTTCATACCGGTGTAACGAAAAAGGAACATCTTCCATCTATTAAAGTAAAGCCTACCTATATAGTTGATTCTCTAGCAGAATGGGATTTCAAATAAGAAGAGTGTTATCCAATCTTGGCGTTCATTTTGAAATATCGGGATAACTAAAATATATCAGCGGAAAACGAAATATATCGGCGAAAATCGAAATATATCGGCGAAAATCGAAATATATCGGCGAAAATCGAAATATATCAGCGAAAACCGAAATTTATCGGCGAAAATCGAAATATATCAGCGGAAAATCCAATATATCAGCAGAAACCGAAATATATCAGCGAAAACCAAAAAGGCGGGCAGTCCCCGCCTTTTTTTGTACATTCATTCTGTATTGGCAGCACGATGAGCCAAGCGGCTTGAGGCAGCAGCTGCAATAGCTCCAACGATATCATCAAGGAAAGTATGACATTTCCCAGTAGATTTATCATTGAGCTTACCTAGTATGCCAGGTTTCATTTTGTCAATGAAGCCGTAATTAGTAAAGCCAATTGAACCGTACACATTCACAATCGAAAAAGCTAAAATTTCATCGACACCATAAAGGCTTTCGTCTGTTGCAAGTATGGACTGAAGCGGTTCTTCTAATAAACCTTTATCTGCTAACATATCTAGCTGGATTCCAGTTATGATTGCATTTTGGACCTCTCTTTTTGAGAGTACCCTTTCAACATTTTCAATGCAATCCTCCATTTGTAAATTAGGGTGATATTTTTCTTGGAGGTAAAAAACGAGATCCGCGATGTCCTGAATTTTTACTCCTCTTTCTAGTAACCACCTTCTTGCCGTTTCCTCAACAATATCAACATTTTTTTCTTCAGACATTTGATTCACCCTTTTTAAAAATATTATGCGGTTCAGTGCCCAAATGTTCGATTTGGAAGGCAAATAATGGACCATTCACTTGGGCGTGCATTTTTCGAGTTACTTACGTGATTCTTATTAAAATTAGGATATGCACTATTTTCGGTTTTATCATCGGTACCTTCTATAATGAAGGACGAAATACAGTGACATAAACTAATGATAGCATTTCATCATCTATTTTGCATAAATCAAGCAAAAGCAAACAAAAAAACAATATTCCAAGAGTGCAGACATATACATTTCATAAGGACATAAGAAGCGGTAGGTGAAAAAGGTGCTTCAACAGATTATTCAACAGTATTATGGAATTAGTATACAAGAACAATTTAAACTGGGTCCATATGATGCCTGTCGGGATCAACAAAATCTGTATTTCCTTGTACCAGTTACAAATATGGAAGAAGCGAGCTTGATCGAACTTGAACAATTAGCCCTGCATCTTGTGAATTATGGTGATTCCTCAGTTTGCCAATTTCTTAAAACGAATGACGGCCAATCATTTGTTGATTTAGAAAATCAGCGCTATTGTGTATTGCGAACAGGTGCAACTGAAAAAAGAATGGGACGTGTCGGAAGAAAATTAGCTAAATTTCATTATCGCGGTAGGGCAGTCCCCTTTGAAGTAAAGAGCATTAGTAGGATTGGAATGTGGAAATCCTTTTGGGAGCAGAGATTGGATCAGATGGAGCGAGTCTGGAATGAGCAGTTGTTTCAATCACCAGAAAACGAATTTGTAAGAATGTTTATTGAATCCTTTCCCTATTATATGGGACTTGCGGAAAATGCGATTCAATATTTAAGTGATACTGAGCAAGATGATGAGCCATTAGCGGTTGATAGCGGCACCGTTTGTCACCTTCATTTTTCTCCAAGAACTTGGGGAGAAAATGGGGCGCTGAGAAATCCTTTTGATTGGGTATTCGATCATTGTGCAAGGGATTTAGCCGAATGGACGAGGGAACGGTATTTCCAAAATATCAAAACATATGAACCTGATGTACGTCAGTTCTATCAAGATTATGCCAGCGTATCAACCCTTTCTTCATTTTCCTGGAGATTGCTTTTTTCTAGACTTTTATTCCCCCTTCATTATATGGATTGTGTCGAGGAATATTATATTAATCCATCTGAGCAAGTAAAGCTTGTGCAAGAGGAAAGATTAAGGAAAATTTTAGCACAATCACAAGATTATGAAGAGTTCCTCCGGGATTTTTATCGACTTGCAGGAGCGCCCATTCGGCGCTATCAGATTCCAATAGTGGAATGGCTAGCGAAATAGTTCGTTCTCTTTTCCTAAATTCTTATCATAACTTTTTTATAGGAATACTTGGAGTAGCCCATGATAAAAAAGTATAATAAGGATAGAAATCTTTTCTAGAGGGTGAAAAACTTTTAGAAAATAAACAAGAGGAAAAAGGAGCAGCAGATGAAACCGTATGTTTTTATAACAAGAAAATTACCAGATGAAGCAGTAGAAAGATTGCGGGCTAAATATGATGTGAAAATGTGGGAGAAAGAGGACGTGGGTGTTCCCCGTTCCCTTTTATTAGAAGAAGCTGAAAGAGCAGATGCTCTATTAACTATGTTGTCAGATCAAATTGATGAAGAGTTGCTGAGTGTAGGAACCCGTTTAAAGGTTGTCGCGAACTTGGCAGTAGGCTATGATAATGTGAATGTCGAGGCTGCAACAAAGCGTGGAGTTGCCATTTGTAATACTCCGGATGTTTTAACGGATGCAACTGCTGATTTAACCTTTGCACTATTGATGGCAACTGCACGGAGAATCGTTGAAGGGGCGGAATTTATTAAAGCTGGTCAATGGAAAAGCTGGAGCCCGCTTCTTCTTGCTGGACATGATATTCATCATAAAACAATAGGAATTGTAGGTATGGGGAGCATTGGCTCTGCTGTGGCGAAAAGAGCAACCGGTTTTGAAATGGAGATATTGTACCATAATCGTTCAAGAAAAAGCGATGTTGAAAAGGAGTTAGGTGCTACATATTGTTCGTTTGAACAACTGATTGAGCGTTCAGATTTCGTTGTTTGCTTAACACCATTGACAGAAGAAACGAAAAATCTATTTACCCGTGACGTTTTTCGCCGCATGAAAAAATCGGCAATTTTTATTAATGCATCACGTGGACCTGTGGTTAATGAAGAGGACCTCTATGCTGCGCTAATGGACGGAGACATTGCCGCAGCAGGATTGGATGTATTTGCGAAAGAACCAATCGATCAAACACATCCATTATTAACATTGTCCAATGTTGTTGCAATTCCCCATATTGGCAGTGCAACGGTCGAGACAAGATTGAACATGATCCATCTTTGCCTTGATAATATTGATGCAATTCTTTCAGGACAAGCTCCTAAAACACTTGTTAATAATGAGTGGAACAAATAAATAACGGTAGTTGGAAAAAGCCCCAAGTTAATGAGTTTGGGCTCAGACTGCATGCACCCGATAAAATCGAGTTTGCGTGCAGTTTTTATTGTTAGATCACAAAATTAAATGATACGCAAAGCTTGAAGCGTTGCTTGATGCTATAGAAGTGATCGAATTTTTCGGTCACACAAAAATTAGCTGCGCGTCATAGTCAATGAAAAAGGCAAGTATGGTATGTGATCGATATGCTTAAAACAGTAAGTGCAGGCGAGGCTTTCTTGCAGTGTTGTAATGATGATAAAAAATTAGATAAGCGCTTAATTGAACGCAGGACTTGTTGATTGGGATTAAAAACGTTTAAGCATGTCAGCTTTATTTTGGTCACTAGTGAGATTTGACTGAAATAGGAGAAAGTGTGTGAAATTTCCCTAAAAAAGATTAAGAAAATTATGTTAATCAAGAAAATTTGGAGTATACTTGGTTTTAAGATTTTATCACCGTTATTTTTCTTATTAAACAATTGATTTAAAAATTATATTGTAAAATAGCTCAACTCCCTCTATAATGTCTACTATATAAAAACAATTGTTTTCTCGGAATGAACACAACAGGAAGGGGATCGAAATGGAACCAATAGCGATTGGATTATTAGGGCTTGGAACAGTCGGTTCTGGTGTGGTGCAAATTATTGAAAATCATCAGGAAAAGCTAATGCACCAAATTGGACGGCCGATTCAAATTAAAAAAGTACTTGTAAAGGATCTGAAAAAGGAAAGAGCAGTTACCATTGAGCCTACTCTTTTGACAACAAATATTGAGGATATTATTAACAGCCCCGAAATTGATGTTGTAATTGAAGTGATGGGTGGTATCGAAGAAACAAAAAACTCTCTTATTCAAGCTCTTAAAAATAAGAAACATGTTGTGACTGCAAATAAAGATTTAATGGCTCTTCACGGTTCGGAACTGCTATCGGTTGCTATGGAGAATGGTTGTGATCTTTTTTATGAAGCAAGCGTTGCCGGTGGAATTCCTATTTTACGAAGTTTGGTAGATGGATTATCCTCTGACCATATTACGAAGATGATGGGAATAGTCAATGGAACAACAAATTTCATTTTGACGAAAATGAGCAAGCAGGGCAGTGCATATGAAGATGTATTAAAAGAGGCTCAGCAATTAGGCTATGCTGAAGCAGATCCGACCTCGGATGTGGAAGGATTAGATGCTGCTAGGAAAATGGCCATTTTGGCGACGCTCGGCTTCTCAATGAAAATTGACCTAGACGATGTAAAGGTTCAAGGGATTACGACGATTACGGAAAGGGATCTTCAATATGCCAAACAGCTTGGTTACACAATGAAGTTGATTGGGATTGCTCAAATTGAAGATGATAAGGTTGAGGTTAGTGTACAGCCGACTTTACTGGCGGATAACCACCCTTTATCGTCTGTGAACGATGAGTATAATGCTGTTTATGTGTATGGTGAAGCGGTCGGTGAAACGATGTTTTATGGACCAGGTGCCGGAAGCCTTCCGACGGCGACATCGATTGTTTCAGATTTAGTTGTCGTCCTTAAAAACATGGTGCTGGGTGTGAATGGGAAAAGTATTATCTCACCGCAATATGAAAAGAAATTAAAAGCTCCGCATGAAATTCTTTCAAAGTATTTTTTGCGATTTCATGTTACTGATAAAGTTGGCGTGCTTGCAAATATTACGGCACTTTTTTCAGAACGCGGCGTGAGTTTTGAGAAAATATTGCAACTACCAGTGAAGGAAAAAGGTTTGTCAGAAATCGTCATCGTGACGCATTCAACTTCCCTAGAGGATTTTGAAGGCATCCTAGCTCAATTAGAAGTATTACCATCAGTTCACCAAATCAAGAGTTCATATCGCGTAGAAGGGAATGGCCATTCATGAGGTGGAAAGGTTTAATAGAAGAATATCAAGAGTTTTTACCAGTAAACGAACAAACACCAAAATTGACCTTGAACGAAGGAAATACACCTCTTATCAAGCTTGATAGACTTTCAGCTGAGTGGGGAGTCGAGTTATATGTAAAAACGGAGGGAACGAATCCAACCGGTTCTTTTAAGGATCGAGGAATGGTGATGGCAGTTGCAAAAGCAAAAGAAGAGGGAAGCGACACGGTTATTTGTGCCTCCACGGGGAATACATCAGCAGCTGCGGCTGCTTATGCTGCAAGAGCAGGAATGAGATGCATCGTCGTCATTCCAGAGGGCAAGATTGCGATGGGGAAACTTGCGCAAGCAGTCATGTATGGAGCGGAAATTATTTCGATTGAAGGTAACTTTGATGAAGCATTGAAAATGGTGCGCAATATTAGTGAAAAGGAACCAGTCACCCTTGTTAATTCAGTCAATCCATACCGTTTAGAAGGACAAAAAACAGGTGCGTTCGAAATATGTGATCAGCTTGGTGGCATAGCCCCTGATATTCTAGCAATCCCTGTAGGAAATGCAGGCAATATTAGCGCGTACTGGAAGGGTTTTAAAGAATATCATGAAGTTAAAAAGACAGGATTGCCAAAAATGCATGGCTTTGAAGCAGCAGGGGCTGCGGCGATCGTTCATAACCGAATTTTTGAAAATCCTGAAACGATAGCGACCGCCATTCGCATTGGAAATCCAGCGAGCTGGCATCTTGCCACAGCTGCGGCGGAAGAATCAGCTGGAGTGATTGATGAGGTTAGCGACGAGGAAATTATTGCAGCTTATAAGAAAATTGCCAGTACGGAAGGTGTTTTTGCTGAACCTGGCTCATGTGCATCATTAGCAGGAGTATATAAGCATATTGAAAACGGAAAAATCGCTAAAGGAAGCAAGATCGTAGCCATTTTGACAGGAAATGGTTTAAAAGATCCAAATACGGCGATTGAATTTAGTACGATTAAGCCTGTCCTACTTCCAAACGATGAGGAGGCTGTGGCACGCCACATTCGGGGAGTGGTCCATTCATGAATGAATATGACATGGTCCAGATCCGAGTGCCTGGAAGCACGGCTAATCTGGGGCCAGGCTTTGATTCACTAGGATTGGCACTTAATTTATATTTGACATTAGAGGTTGAACGAGCAGATAGCTGGGAAATCATAATGGAATCAGAGGAATTAAACGTTTTTCCAACTGACGAAAGCAATTATATTATTCAAATCGCCTTACAGACAGCCGAGCTTTTTCAAAAAAGTTTACCTTGTTGTAAAGTGAGGATGGCAAGTGAGATTCCATTAGCACGTGGATTAGGCTCCAGTGCTGCAGCCATTATTGCAGGGATTGAGCTGGCGAACGTTATGGGCAAGTTGGGGTTGACCGAGGATGAAAAATTTAGACTGGCAACTGAAATTGAGGGTCATCCTGATAATGTTGGAGCTTCTCTTTTCGGTGGGCTCGTGATCGGAAGTCAAATGGATGATGAAGTTGTTGCTATTGTCGAACACACGATTGAACTTGAGTTGATTGCTATTATTCCCAAATTAGAGCTTCTAACGAAAGACTCACGTAACGTACTTCCAGCGCAACTCCCCTATTCTGAGGCAGTACGGGCTGGAGCGATCGCCAATGTCCTAGTAGCAGCACTTCTAAAAAAAGACTACGCGTTAGCAGGAAAGATGATGCAAAGGGATCTGTATCATCAGCCTTATCGGAGAAAGCTTGTTCCTCATTTAAATGAAATTGAGGAAATAGCGCTTGCTTCTGGAGCATTTGGGGTAGCTTTAAGTGGAGCTGGTCCGACTGTTATTTGTTGTTCTGAAAAAGGTAAAAGTGAAAAACTTCTTGATGTTTTTCAGAAGTGGGATTCAAATATGAGCTACCGCAGGTTGAAAATCGATCAGCAAGGCAGCAGAGTAAAGGTACAAAAATGCGTATAATGTAAAAAAAGCGATCTCGGACTCGAGATCGCTTTTTTGGAAATTGATTTTAGAATACTTGTTCAACTTCTATTACACCAGGTACTTCCTCTAAAAGTGCACGCTCAATACCAGCTTTTAAAGTGATTGTAGAACTTGGGCAAGAACCACACGCACCTAATAAACGTAATTTCACAATACCGTCTTCTACATCTACTAATTCACAGTCCCCACCGTCACGAAGAAGGAATGGACGTAATTTATCTAATACATCTTGAACTTGTTCAAACATTTGCTCTGCCATCTTAATCGCTCCTTTCTTAATACTTATTATAATCTCTCTTTCATAAAAAATCTATTGAAAAAGGATGAAATCCAATATTCAGCATTTCCAAAAAGAGGTCATTCACATTGTATTCTCTGTTAGAGCGGCAACATTCTCAATCGTAATCAGCCTTCGAAGGACATGACGAGATCGGCTATTGAGTAGTGAAAATTTACTAACGGAACTCCTTATTGTAGAATATTCTTAAGTAACAAGGGGGGAACTGACATGGTGAAAAAAAATGTTGACATCGTCGTATACGGTGCGGAACAGCTGTGCCCAAGCTGTGTGAATCTGCCATCATCAAGGGAAACGTTTGAGTGGTTGGAAGCGGCAGTAAGTAGAAAATTTCCAAATCAGGAATTTCAAATCTCATATGTTGATATTTATAATCCACCAGAGGATGAGGAAAGAAAGGATTTCGCTAAAAGAGTAGTAGACGAGGACATGTTTTACCCAGTTGTTTTGATTGAAGACGAGGTTGTAGGTGAAGGGAATCCACGTTTAAAAACGATATTTGCAACTATGGAAAAATATGGATATAAGGAAGAAGCAAGTTCTTAGGCATATTAAAAGGCGCTGTTCTTTTCCATGAGAACAGTGCCTTTAAAGACTCATCCTTTATGGTATTTATACATCCATAGAATCCCGGATTTTAATAGTCGTGCGACTCTTCCTGTTATAGGGCGATCAGCAACTAAACCAAAACCGTGCTTTTTACCGAGAGAACCAAGGACACCCTTTAGTTTAATAGTTGGTAGTTCGTCAGGAAGTTCTTGGTTATTCCAACGCTTTAATAAAATGTCGACGATTTGTTCTGCCTGACCTTCTGCAAGCTGTGCGCTTGGTGCGTGTGGGAGGCTGGCGCAATCACCGACGACATAGACATGCTCATTTCCAGGAATATTGTGATGAGGAGTTAAGACAATGCGACCTTGACGATCTTTTTCGACATTCATATTCTGGACAATTTTGTTTGGCTGAATGCCCGCAGTCCACACGATAATGTCACTTTGAATCGGCTCGTGATGATTATATAGAATCCCTTCTTCAACTCTTGTGATGTTAGAATTATTGACGATCTCAACATTATGATTATCAAACCAATTTTCAACATACGTGCTAAGACGAACAGGAAATGCGGAAAGAATATGGTTTCCCCGATCAAAAAGTTTAATCTTTAGATCTGGGCGACTTTCGTTGAGTTCGCTAGCTAATTCAACTCCGCTTAACCCTGCACCGACAATGCTAACGACTGAACCTGGTGCCAAATTGTTAAGAGCCTGATATGTTTGGCGAGATTTTTCAATTGTTTGAATGCTGTAGGTGTACTCTTGTGCTCCAGGAACATTGTGATATTTATCCTCACAGCCTAACCCGATAACTAAATCATCATAAGAAATCGCTTCGCTGTCTTTTAAAAGAACCTTATTTTCTTGAAGATTGATTTCAGTAACCTCGCCATATTGAATGTTCAATCTTGGGTGCTCAGGGAAAGGAACGCGGATGTGTTGATCTGAGATGGTCCCTGCTGCAAGAGCATAATACTCTGTTTTAAGGCAGTGATACGGTGTGCGATCGATTAAGGTGATGGATATGTTTTCTGGCAGTTCATTTGGCAAGAGACGAGAAAGGATTCTCATACCCCCGTAACCTCCACCTAAAATCACTAGATTTTTCATTTTGAATATCCCCTTTATGCATCTCTATTGTTGATTTCTTGTTGAAGCCAAAATAAGTGCTAATTGAATGATCCATTTGATGTCAAACCTATTTGTCTATTAAAATCGAAGTTTCCATGTTAATAATAAGGAAACACTCAGGTTGTTGACAAACGCTCGCTTTCTTCGTTGCTCGCCTTGTCCGGTGCTCATTACCTCCATGGTAACTCCGCTCATCTCAAGGCTTCGCTCCTCGAAAAACAAACGTTTTCAATCAGCCTGAAGGTGACTGATTTTATTTATTGACTTTGTCTATACTCTGGTAAACACTATAAAGTTCATTCAAAGTATAACGAAATTGTGACAAAATCACAACATATTCATGGCAAAATTTCGAATATTTTACTAAAATAATGATAGAAATAGTAATAAAGTTATCTAATAGATCGAATTAGTATGACACATAAAAGTTAAAATGAGAGGAATTCCATGTCATCGACGGGAATGTTAAGGTGAAGTGATTGTTTAGACCGATGATCGAATTTTGTATTAGCAATCTTGCGAGCGGCTCTCAAAAAGCAAGAGAGATTCTGGAAAAGGACTCTAATTTGGATATTATCGAATACGGTTGTCTAAATTATTGTGGAAAATGTGCAGCTTTCCACTATGCATTAGTTGAAGGTACAGTCGTCACAGGGGAAACACCGGAACAATTGGTGGAGAATATTTATCAGTATTTAGAAGAACAGATGCTGATCTAGATAGTCAGCTAAAGCTCTTGCTATTTGAAGAGAAGAACTGGGACATAGTGAAATGAATGATGTTTGTAGCGTTTAATGAGGACTACACTCTATGTTCTCCAAAAGTTGAAAGAAGGGGAGCTTTAGTGGGGATTTGTCCTCATTGAACACTTGTGAAAAAATAACTCAGAGAATTCATTGTGCCTCTTTTTTATCGTCAATTTTTAAAGATTGTCTGCTTTTTGCATTTCTCGTATTTCTTGCCAGCGTTCTTTCGCCATTTCGACAGTGGTTGCTTCAGTTGTATTTTTCTGGTTCTCAATCACTTTTGAAAAATACTTGGTGGCTTGGTCAATATTATTAGTCCGTCTTGATAATTCTCCTATTAAATAGAACATGCGCACTTCTGTAACCTGTGTTCCTTTATAATCATCTGTTGTGTAGGATTCCACATATTCGTTTAAAGCCAAGTTCGTAAACCGCAATTCTTGTTCTTTATTTTCTAATTCACGATAGAGCCACGCAAGTCTCATATATAACCCAGCAAGATTAATATGCTTTTCTTTTTTTAACGTTCCACAGTATGATGCAAGCTTAAGTGTGTGAATTGCTTGTTGTGCATTACGTTCACCGCCAAAATCTTGTGAAACCCATTCATTGCACACTTTTTCCGTTATTACTTCTTTGCTTCCAGGTGCAAAAAACGGAAGAAAGTCATCGGAGAATGAAAATCCGCAATGTGGGCAAACCTTCACGTAGTAATACAACGGATTGACACCATCAGTTGAATAGATCGGCCGAAAGTCAGTGTCGTATTTTACCATTCTAACAAAACGGGAGCGAGCTTTCTTTGAGGTAAAGCTATTGTTACACATAAGGCATTCGTAATTTTTATCATATAATGGAAGTAATTCTGTCAAAGCCCTTCACCCTTTCTATATGCTAAAATTCTAACATGTCTACATTATATCGCATTTTTTATAGATGAACGCATCGAAATACATACTACTTTTTACTCAATTTCATCATTAGCTTCCATAAAAAAACAGCTAATAAGCAAGCAGGCTAGTTGAGGAACGGTGAAATGCTGTATATACTAAGTAGTAAGAAGGGCAAGAATGAAAGTATTACTTGCTAACTTTTTTATCCTAAAGAATAGGAGGGAAAATTGATGGATGTAGTAACTATTACAGAAGCTGCTGCTTTGCAAATAAAGGATATGATGAAAGAAAATGAGGAAGAAGGAGCTTATCTCCGCGTTGCTATCCAAGGTGGCGGTTGCAGTGGTTTGTCGTATGGCATGGGTTTTGCCCATGAAATTGAAGAGGGGGACACTCAATTTGAACAGCATGGAATTCAGATTTTAGTTGACAAAGAGAGTGCTCCAGCTTTAAAAGGGACGAAAATTGATTATAAGCAATCGTTAATGGGCGGCGGATTCACGATTGACAATCCAAACGCGATTGCTTCTTGTGGATGTGGCTCATCGTTCAGAACAGCTACGAATACAGGTACTCCGGAGAATTGTTAGCGTCATATCAACGTTTTAAGCCGTTTTAGGTTCCGTGATATTTAGTCGTTAAGCTAATCGGAAACTATTTCGGAGGGTTGCGGATAACGCTTGAAATTTGAGCAAACACAACCCCGCAATTGTATAAACACAACCCCGAAATATGCGGATATAGGTTGCGGATAACGCCTTCTTGACGGTAGATGTTCAAATACTATCGTTAGGGAGGCTTTTTATTTATGGCGTTACAAAAACGGGCGAGAAGGAAGCAAGTCGGCAAAATATCGGATAAGCAAAAATATCCGAAACTTACGCTAGACCAAGCGATTGATTTAACTATTGCGGCAAAGCAAGCGGAAGGCTTGCGCGAGCGGACGTTAAGAGATTACGGTAAGATGTGGAAGTATTTCACGGACTGGCTAAGAGAAAATTACGAAATAGAAACGATAGACGAACTTACGAAAGACGTTTTTCAAAACTACGTAAACTATTTGCGTTATGACGCTAAGCGATACGATGGGCATAAGTATATAGACACGGAAAAGCAAGGCGTCGGACTTAAAGAGGCATCGATAAATATTCGGATTCGCACTTACCGCGCCATATTTAATCATTTAGAACGTGAGCAACTCATCGAAGTAAATCCGATTCGTAATTTAAAGGAATTGCGTACAGATATCGATTTAACAAACTGTTTTACGGACGATGAAGTAAAGGCAATCCTTGCTCAACCGAATCAGAAAGATTATGTGGGTTTTCGTGACTTTGTCGCTATGAATGTTCTACTTGATACAGGAATTCGCATGAATGAATTAATTAATCTAAGAGTTTCTGAAATCGACTTTCAAACAAGGTTTATAACGTTAGAGGGTAATCGTAATAAGAACCGCAAGCCTCGTCTAGTTCCGTTCTCCGCATATGTTGCAAAATTATTGCTGCAATTAATCTCGGAGAACCGCGAACATTTTAAAACAGACCGCTTATTCTTGTCCTGTTACGGTGAAAACCTCGGGTGGAACCAGTTAAATAAACGATTGAAATACTATGCAAAGAAGGCAGGCATCAACGGTAAAAAAGTAACGAGCCACGTCTACCGCCATACATGGGCGAAAAATATGGTACTTAACGGTTGTGACCCGTTCACCTTGCAGAAGATGGGCGGATGGGCAGATATACGTACTATGAGGCGATATATTCAAATGGATACTACGGAAATGCGTCGTAGTCATGACGAGTATTCGCCGATTAATAGCATTCGAAATAAGCGAGTTTGATTTAAGCGTCACCTTAACGGGTGGCGTTTTCGTTTGTAACATCGATACCCCCATACGGTATATATAGGAAGAAACTCGGAATCTTACGTTACATGATGTTACAATACAGCGATAACGACCGCTATTTTACCAGCCGACGCCGCCCGACGCGTGACCCCGCCAAAAACTCGAGGGCAGCCAACCGTACAACTATGCGGAAATAATAAGGGAAATAGGCGCTATTATATGCAGTAATATCGGGAAATACTTCGGTTATCGGTCGTATGAACAGCGTTATATCAACGTTGTATAAATGAGTGCATACGCATAATACGTTATGTTAACTACGGAATGGGCGCGAGTATGCACCGTTGACACATTCGACATAAAGGCGCTAGTTTACCTAATCAATATTATGGGAAGTCGATTTGCATACGGTATACATTCATATTCAGTCGTAGGACAACATACAACCCGCTTTAATACGGTGGGGTGATAAAGGGGGGGGGCGTGGTCAAAATCCTAGCCGCCTCCTCAGGCCCGTCTTAAATTCGTGCAAAATTTTATACTCCGGGGGTAAATTGACGCCATCACACGAAATTCACACGCTAAAAAAGAACTGCACACGCTAGAATAATTTTCCAAAATTCGAAACAATTACGCTAAAATAGACGTATAGGTTGTTAGACAAACAAGGAGGGTGACGATGGAAAAGGCGAAGAAACCGTTTTACAAACGTTGGTGGTTTTTTGCGATTCTTGTGTTCTTATTACTAGGTGCCATTGCGTCGCAAGGAGAGGAAACGCAAGAACTCGAGCGAGACAAGCCGAAAGCAGAGGTGAACGATGATAAAAAGCCGGAAAAAGTCGAAGTCGAACCGGAAAAAGAGCGCGAGTCGGTGGTGCTTGAAGTGACTGACACAGCTATCGATATGGCCGTTGAGACAACCTTGCAAACGCCCGAAGTGAGCGACGCAGCTATATCTGTAAAGAACGATACGATAAGCTTTGCGGTGATTGTAGGTGCGTCAACCAACAAAGAAACGGCACAAGAAATAGGCGACAATTTCATCCGACAATTATCCGCGTTTACAGACGGCAGCACGCCCACGAAAGATTACTATGGGGAACTATACGATGAGTTTGACGTTTTAATTACGATTGCAGACCCGGCAGAAAACATAATCGCACAGGGCGCAAAGGTGAGAACGTCGCCAAAAATAACATGGTAAAAGCGTAAGCAAGCCTCGGTTAAGTAGCCGAGGTTTTTGGCGCTTCGGAACTCTCGACTGACCTAAACGTAATCACGGCGGAGATAAACGCATATCAACGAGTGGCTGGCGAAGCAATATTCGAGATTGGACGCCGGTTGAAACACGTTAAGGAAAACGATTTGGCGCATGGGGAGTTCGGAAAGTGGCTAGAAAGTATCGAAATTCATGAACGACAAGCGCAAAGATTAATGAAAGTTGCTGAAGAGTTTAGCGCAAAGCCGACCACGTGGTCGCATTTACCTTTCCGGGCACTATACGAAATCGCAACGTTACCGCCAGAGCAACGCGACCAACCGCATACCATCCCGTCAACAGGCGAAACGAAAACAGTCGACGAAATGACGGTTCGGGAACTTCGGGAGGTGAAAAAGGCGTTAAAGGAAGCGGAAGCCCGCGCACGGCTTTCGACTATGCCGGAAACAAACGCGATAAGTTATATTATCCGCAATATTACAGCGCTTTAACTGACGAAGAAGTGCACGAAGGTATGGCGAAATGGGCGCAGAAGCACGCTAGATAACGTTAATCACTCTACAGTGATTTACCTAAGTCACTCTATAGTGATTGACCTAAATCACCGTACAGTGACGGTAATAATAACAAACGTAATAATAACGAACTTAATAATAACAAACAAAAGATTGCGCCAATATTCGCTATCGCTCATATATGTCGCTGCGCTTTTATTACTTAATACCTTTATCGCAGATAGTGGAGCGTTAGCGACACAGGCTTGTTTACAAGACTAAGAATAAATTTCACACCTAAAATCGCTGTAACCGTTGGGGGAGTAAGGTGGAAGGCGGTTTTTAGTTGTACGAATAAGGTCACACTTTCGGGCGATTTGTACGAATAAGGTCACACTTCGTACGTTAACGTATTAAAGCGATTCTTGTTTTTAATTTGTGACCGTAAATTCTACGGTTAGTAAAATCGATGGCGGTTTTGCCCGATTCCCGTTCGTGGGAATTGGCGCAACATCCGTCGTGCTTAACCGTTTATCAAACGCTGACGTACACGGCGACAAAGCGCTCGACCCGTCATGGCGGGCGAAGTTACTTGCGGGCGAGTTGACGGACAGCGACGCAATCGGGTTGATTTATCGGGCGCTCGAGCGCGGACTGATTCAAGGCGACAAAAAGCTGCAATAATTATCCGAGTGTATTATGAGAAAGAAAGGCGGAAAGAAAAAGAACGCCAACTAGGGGGGGGGAATAAAATACCAAGAAATATCGTTAACATCAAATGATGTAGACGATAAAAAGGGGAGTACTTCAGAACGACTTTCAAAAAAAAGCGGGAATTAGTAAAACGCAAACGTCCCGAAGAAACAAAAAAAAGCCGCCTTAATTGGCGGTTTCTTTAATTTCAATAAACTCGACTACTTCTTCAATTTTGCAATCTAAATATTCGCAGATTAGAGCGATAACATCAAGTGCAACAAACTCACCGTTGCTCATTTTCGCAAGCGTAGACGGTGATATTTTTAATTCCCGGCGTAAATCCGTTCTTGTTTTATCACGCTTAATTAACGTAATTTCCATCGGTTTGTAGGATGGTTTTAATCTCTCCGGTTTTCTCCGTCCTTTTGCCGTTTCCATGCAACTTCACCCCATATTTTAACTGTATAAATTATAGCATAAATTAAACATCTTATTCGACTTCTCAAATTTTTTGCACAAAAATTGTTGACTTGTTATTTTAGATGTTGTAATCTATGTACAAGAAGTCGAACATAAATTACGAATTTATAGATTAAAAAATATGGAGGTTATCGTGTGGAAATCGTAAAGAATGAATACTGTAACGAATGTAAGTCGTACACTCACCTTATCGTTACTAGCTTTAATTCCGATAGTATTTTCGCGAAATGTCCGTTATGTTCTGCTGAATTTGACTTGATTTACGACGAAGGTCGTATTTCGCAATTAGTTGAACATAAGGAAATAATTTATACGGCGGTAAATGACCCGGACTTTGGAGAATCGAAGCAAAAGGTTGTTATCTTGGCGGGTAACATTTTAATCGATTTGTCCGGCGATAGTTGGGTTTTCCGTGTAGTACATAAGTCATTTACTAACTACGTTGACCTTGATGACTGCTCGCGATTCGAACTAATAGACTTTGACGCGAATGTAGATTTTGAATGGCTGGCTAAAGCCTCGTTTTTGGAAGTAGTTCGTCGTTTTGCAAAATAATTAATCTTAGGAGTGATTTATTATGTTAAAACCATTAATCGTTAAGCCTGTTCAAGTGAAATTCGTTAAAACTGTCGTTGGCTACTGGAATTTATATCTCGTTGACTATCCGCATGTTAAGCCCGTTAATCTTTCACCGGCTCAATTTCGCGAAATCTTTCCGGAGGTTTCACCTAAAGCCCGTCTCGGCTGCGATGAACTCGACCGCACGTTTGCAAAAACTCTATTTGCTAGTTTCGCAGATGCACAGTCCGCTTAGATTGCCGCGTCGACCCGATGATGCTGAACGGCTGGCGGAGGGTTGAGCGTAGTGCCCTAATGCAAAAGGCGAACTGGCTCGGACATGCTTGCGGCAACAAGCGTGTCAAAGGTGGACAGCTCAATTAGGCGGGGGCGAGTCCGAAGGCAAGTGCGGCAACACTTGCGGTATGACTATCGATTTGGCGGTCGATAGTTGGGGCGTGGAGTTTGGCGGCTCCGTGCCCGAAATTTTAAAAAATATAGCTGAGTAGCTTGGTTTAAAATTGGCGTTTAAATCAGGCTTATTTGGCTATGTCTAAATAATAGCATAAAGGAACGTATGTTCGCAATAGTTTTTTTTAATTTTTTTTGCGTAAAAGTGCGCAGGCGTGATTTTATTTGCGTTTAATTTTGTGAAGGCGGAAAAATTTGTCCGAAAATAAAAACTCGCGGGTATTATTATATGACAGAATGATTCACGCTTTTTAATCTACACCAACGCATATATAACTTACTACTTGTTTTGAAATTTTTAAAAAAATATTTTGCGGGGCTAAAACCGCGCTATAATGGCGTTTTCTTCCCTTTTGGAAATAATTAGGATGTACCAAACTGCGTTGTGAGATGGGGGGTAGTTATAGTAGGTGGAAAATTTTTTTTGGCGATGCTAAGTAGCTATATAATGGGGTTTTAAGTGTTTGGCAATAAATGGGATGACCCAAAATTCGCAAAATCGAGCGCAAATCATATATAGAGGGGTATTTTTTCAGTTCCGCTCCTTCAACTTAATTAATCGTTCAAACTTGAAAGTGTGCGAAACGAAATTAAGTCTCGTTTAATAGTACGACAGCATATTTTTCCGAATATGTGTGCGAAATGAAAAGTAGTGCGTCAATAAAGGTAAGAGGAAATTCCGCAGGTGACTGCGATCTTTATAAAACATATTAAAAGGAGATGTACTTTAATGGCAAAGAAATTTTATGAGGTAATTGAAGTAGAAAGTGGACAAGCGGTGGACTTTATCATTCTGGATAAAATGCAGGACCCGGAAAGAGTCGCGATACTGATGGATCTCGGCGATAAGTATGAGTTGCAACGTGTTACTAAGTCAGACGGTTTAGTCGATAAACTGACGGATTGGTACAACTTATACAGGAAAGAGGTTGTTGTTAAAGAGTTCTTAGGCAATGTAAGTGTCGATAGCGGAATGTTAATGATTGCCGACCCGTGCTACGTAAAAGAATCGCTTGAAGATAAATGCGAGGAAATTGGCGAATTGATTGACAACGAGGCTAGAAGTGGGCAGGTACTTAACGGTTTTTGTTTAGGGTTTAGTCCGGGTTATGGTGACGGACTGTATGACGTCTTTGCTAAGAGGGATGAAAATGGCCGCATCATAAAAGTTGAAATAATAATGGAATAATCGCAGGCGGGCTGCGTTGACATATATCAAACTATTAAATTTAAGGGAGAGATTGGAATGGCACAAGTTAAATTAATCAGTGTATTACGTTTTAAGAGTACCATCGGAAAGCTTAATGAAACAAGAGGGTTGGTTTTTAAAAAGGTAGAATCTGCGGATTGTGGGAACCTTAGTTATTTTCACGCATCTTGTAATAAATTAGACCTAATGATTAGTAAAAATGTCGATGAACTAAGAAATTCAAGGCCGATAAAAGGAACTAAAGCTTCGCTTGATAGATTGCTATTCACGGTTGGATGTATGAATAAAGAAATAGAATTATTACTTGAAAGTGCATTTCGTGGCGAACCAATAACAAAAGGAGCAATTGATGAAAAACTAAAACCATTAAGCGAGGAGTATATATCGGAATCTCAATCGTTTATAGAAAAAACGTTTAGAATTTTAGTTAGAGAGGTTAAAGGTGACAAAATTATCGCGGAATCATTGATTAAAGAGTTATCCGACATAGCAACATCGGCATAAAGCAACCGCCCGGCACTCGTCGGGCTTTTTCGAAAATTTATAAGGAGGGGACTCGAAATGATTGAAACAGAACTATTAACGAAGCCATTGCCGAACAACAAACGCCAACTACTAGAGGGGAGGAACTACGAAATGTATAACCTCGACCTATTGCGCAAGGTATTTCCGCGGATAATTGCCGAGCATAACGCTGCATTCGGTCGAAAGCAGAACAAGCCACAGATTCGCGACATTATTGCACTATATTTTTACCTACTTTCGTATGTCGACGGAACTCATACGCGAGCCGACGGAAGCCCTAGCGATAGATTCGGGGCGAGTTTTCCTGCGGTTACAACCATCGCGAGTGATTTGGGAATTGCTCAAAAACGTATTAAACCGTTGTCCGATATTTTAGAAGCGAACGGACTCATTCGTCAAAAGCAAGTTTGGAACGGTAAGTGGTATATTGTTTCATTCTGTCCGCGTATTAGTGACGACGGCTATATCGTGAATGAGGACGGGGAAAAAGTCGTGCCGGATTCGTCTATTTATTTGCGAGATAGGCATTAGAGAGCGGTTAGGAGAATGGCATTAGATAACCGTTTCCTAACAGGTATTAGATATACTTCTAAACATACCAACGTAAACATACCAACGTAAACATACCAACACAACAAAAGATTGCGCTCATTTCATTCGCGCTGCCCTTTATATATATATATATTATTTTTCGCGATAAGTTCTTTTTTAAAGAAAAGGATATACCAACAGCAGACAGGCATTAGATGACCGTCACGCAAAAAGGAGGGAATCAATGAAATTGACTAAGGTACGGAAAGAGGGAGGCGGAAAAGATTTCAAGACACCGCAAGAAAAAGACGTACAAGCCGCATTAAATGTATTTTGGTACGTGCACTACACGAAAACATACACGACCGACGAGCGCAATCGACTAGCGGAACAGTTCGCGAAGCAATGGCTCGATCCGACGAAGGTGAAAATCGATAAGGCATTCATTCGGCATCCGGCGACTGCCAAAAGAGATTTCAGCCGTGATTACACGGTCGCGGAAGTATTGGCGGATTTTATCATGCGAGTCGACCAAGTGGCAGAGCGTTCGGAAGAATATCCCGTCAATAATCCCGACCATGCCGTTAACGGTGCGAGGGAACGCCAGGAAAACGAACGGTCGATATATTTTCAATACGAGGATGATATTGCAGAACAAAAGGGAGAAGAGCCGCGTTTACCTCCGTATTCTGTTCGCGAAAATAGTATTGTCGCGGAAAACTCTATCGAAGACGTACTTTTCGCAGAACATTCACCGGACATAATCAAATTTCGCGCAGAACTACGACACGTTAAACAGTTTGCGGAGTTTTATGCTACGACATTCGCAGAGGAATACGGATTCAAAAAGGCGGAAACGATGCGTAAAATTAAGAGCCTAGATTTATCGAGAGTAAGAGAATGTGAGATTTGCGGAAGTGCGTTCTATGCTCACGACCTTCGACGTCATGTTTGCGATATGCAATACGGAATAAAAGCGCATCGTGTGAAAGGAAAAACGCCAGTCTATGAAGTGACGGACGAATCTACTTGCGAATTAGAGAGAGAACGAATAAAAGCGAGAGAACGGGCGAAAAGGGTGATTTAGCCGAGGAAAAGTCCATTATATAATAGAAGGACAAATACTGGCGCGCGGTGTTTGTCCGTTATTTTATTGGTTTATTTGAAAACAAAAGGAGGGTTTGTGATGAATGGAAATCTCTTTAGGGCTTTAAGGATGCGAGAAGGCATGACACAAGAAGAATTTGGCGCAAAACTTAATTTATCGAAATCGGCAATCGCTAACATCGAATCAGGCAGGCGTCCAATTTCCGATAAAGTACGCGCGCGATTGGCTCAAAAATTTGAAATAGATGACAACTTATTATATTTTTTTGAGTCTTATAGAAAAATGGAAGATATTTTCCCAAATTAACATTATCACAAAATACGAGGAGTATCAACAGTGTACACAGATAATCGAAAACAAATTTATGAACAAATAGGAAAAGGGCGCCAGCCGATAGCCGAAGTTTGGAAAAACGGGCGACTCATCGCGGCCTTATTCAACAGGGCTTTCGCATGAACCAACGGAAAGTTAACTCGATACAATCAAAACTCGGAAGCCTTGCCCGCCACAACTGCGCTAATTTCAAAGAAGGCGGACGATGCGACTTACAAATGAGCCGTCAATGTGTCGTATGTATTAAGACGGACAGCCTACCCGGTAATGTCTGCCCGTATTTCATGCGCTATGTGTTGCCGATAGACGCAAAACTTAATGATGAGTATCTCGAATCATTTTCGAGAAGGCATCCGTTGAAAGGAACAAAGAAGAATCTAGCGGAGTGTTTGCGATGCGGGACGTCGTTTGTAAAACGAGGTAATCGGTCGAAATACTGCGATGATTGTCGGAAGTTGAATGAACGGGATAAGGCGAGGGCTAGAAAACAGAAAGAGCGTAGGAAAATGTCACGGGATTGACGTTGCAAAGACCTTGATATAACAACTTTTTGAAATGCAATTATTTGGAGTTCGTACCAAATACCCTACTTTACTGAATACTGCACTTTAAAAGCGTGACAAGTAATGAGGGGAACACTTTATAAATTAATGGAGGCGACTTTATGGAGTGTGTTTATAGAGTTAGCGAATACGGTCGTAGTGGTGTTACTGAGACTTATTTAGAACGAGACGGGTATCGCCCGTTCTTTGCAAATGAAATCGCACATATTCGATATTCCGCGTCGGAAGTCAACAACACGTATTTGCTAGATTACGAGGTATTAACTGATAAAGGGGAGCAAGTTGCATATAGTCGTTGGCATTCAATGGCTAAAAATAAACAATTAGCTGAAATTGAAGCGATTGAAAAAGCGATTAAGGCAGTACACTATTGCGCTAGTGTCCCTTGTGTAATTGGACATGAATCGGCGGACGATGTGATAGGGAGGTTACAAAAAGAATGCGAAAGGATAAACGAAAGCGAAAGCCAAGAGTCCGGAAACGAGTAATGACGTATACCATTAGCGAAGTACTGCCGGATTATATAAAACAAATATTACGGAGGTTTTAAAATGACAAATTGGGAAGAAAAAAGAGCGGAACTAGAGCGCGAGGTACTAGAAGCAAAACAAAAAGTAATGAGGTATGAAAGAACACTACGACCTTTTCGGGACATAACAGATAGTGAGTATCGGCAAGCTAAAAAACGCATGATAGAGGCGGCATCGGAAATCAGTCAAGGAGATTATGAGGTAAACAAGCCGGCTGACCCATTAGCGGATATGAGTCTTGAGCAACTAAAAAAACTGTATGAAAAAGAAAAGGCGGCTTATGTTGGCGACGGTAAAACGTGGGGAGACGAGGGCTTTGTTGCACGTCCTACTGGTGACGCGAGAGAACTAACTAAACTCATGAGAATCCAAACGAAAATCCAAGCGCTTGAAGCGGCAGAGGGTGTTGGCGAATGAAATACTCGTTGTATTTAGCAACGGCGGGCGACGATAAGCACACCGTTTACTCGTATGTTATCTCAAACTATGAGGGCATAAAGGATAGCGGCACTTTTGTTGCTGTTGGCGAGCGTAGACATGACGAAAGCTATTGCGGACATATTGCAATGCAAAGGGCGTTACGCAAAGCCGCCAAGATGGAGGGCGTCATTCAACTCCACATTAACTTCGATTCGACACTTTATCCACTTGCTTTGGAGGTCATGGGCGTTGAAAGTGCGCTATATCCTTCGCTTGAGCGGACGACTCAACGGATAATCCGTCGCTTTGACTCATATGAGGTAGGCGCTGGCGAATACGACATCGAGGATGCAGATATTTTCCAAGCAACAGCCATAGACGAAGCGGTGGATAGAGTGGAGAATCTACGAACAATAAAAGGTCGGTGGCAACTGTTTAAAGACCGATTTATTAATCCGCATAAAATAATCAGATAGGGAGATTGATAGGATGCAAAAATTTAAAAAAAGCAAGGCACTAGAAGATTTAATTAAAAAACGTGAAGAACTGCAAGAGAAATCTATTGAAAAGAAGAGGAGGATTCAAGAACTTAATGATGCCAATCAAACCAAATTATCACAAGTAAAACAAGAGTTGAAAAAGGCCGTTATTGAATATGCAGAAACTCCTAGCGATGAACTAGAGGAAAAAATAAGTAAACTCGAGAGGGAAGAAGTGATATTGACTGCAAAAGTTGCGGGTTCCCGACAGCGTGAAACAACAGTTTTTCAGTCCGATATTAGTGAGTTAGCGTCAATAAATGCGCAAATTGAGGCGCTTGCTGAAAAAGAGTACACGGAGTATTATCGTGCGGAAGAGGCACGCATTTATAAGAAAATAGCGGAACTTAAGAAAGAATATCTTGAGACTGTAAAGTACTTTCACGATATAAAAGACTCAACAAATCGAGAGTATAACAGTATTACCAGAAAAGGCGGAATTGTAAGTATTTACGACCCTGACTTTTTTTGGAACAGGGGTGAATATAGACCGCTTGGGATTACTGAATATGAAGTAAAAAGAGCGCTATCATTTGGAGAAGTTGATGATAGAAGAGAATTTCCGAATAAAAAAATGGGATGAGCAGGCACTATCGCTTATCATCCGTTTGCATATACCGTATTAATAGCCCCGCAATTTTCCTGCAAATTTGTAAACTCGAGGGTTAGTAAGTTATACAACGAGCATTTAAGGGAGTAACACGATAAGAGTGGCGTCCATGTGACGCTGCTTTTTATTTTACTAAAAATATACCATATGGGGGTATCTAAGTTGAGACAAAGAGATGTAAGTAAAATTCTACGCATTGGGGCAGCCGTTCAAAAACTTCGCGGAAACCGTAACCATGTCGAAGCTTTATCGGAGCTTCAAGCGCTTAAAAAGACGGCACTAAAAATCAAAGACAAGACTCACGGCCCTAAACTCGTTAAAACAATCGATGAGTTTATCGCGGCTATAAATGCCGGTATGACGGGCGACCAAAAACAAGCGGCGCAACACCTTGCGAATATGGAGAAGGAGGCGCAGCATGGCGGCGGTACAAAACCTACTCGTTAAAATCGGTGCAGATATTAGCGGCTTAACGCGCGGCATGCGAGATGCGACGAGTCAAATTACGAATATGCAGAGTCGGTTAAATCAATCATCGCAAGCACTAAAAAAAGTCGGTGCCATCGCAACAGGTGCGGGCATAGCAGTCGCCGCTGGGCTTGGCGGAATGGTTAAAACTGCCGCGGACTTTGAAAGCACGATGAGCCGTGTCGGTGCTATATCGGGGGCCAACGCTGATGAGTTAGCCAAACTTACCGAAGCAGCAAGAAAAGCCGGAGAGTTGACAGCGTGGTCGGCGTCACAAAGTGCGGAGGCATTACAGTATCTTGCACTTGCCGGCTGGAAAACAGAGGAAATGATTGCGGGACTTCCGGGCATGCTTAACCTTGCGAGTGCCGGAGCGCTCGACTTGGCTACAGCGGCGGATATTACGTCAGATATGATGTCGATGTTTGGAATTGAAGCTAGTAAAGCCGGATATGTTGCCGATGTATTTGCCAAAGCATCAACAAGCGCAAATACGGACGTTGCACAATTAGGCGAGGCGCTTAAATATCTAGGGGCAAACGCAAATGCACTCGGATGGGATATCGAGCAATCATCGGCGGCTATTATGGCATTAGCGGATAGCGGGGTTAAAGGGTCAATGGCGGGGCAAGCCTTCGCAACTTCACTCGGTAGACTTGCTAAACCCACGGCTAAAATGGAAACGTTGATGAAAAAATTAGGACTTAGCTTTTTTGATAGTGAAGGTAATATGAAGTCGATGCCAAACGTTATTAAAGAGTTAGAAACCGGCATGAAAGGCATGAATGCGCAACAAAAATCGGCAGCCCTTACGACTCTATTCGGAGCGGAAGCGTTTAAACATTGGCAAATTTTAATGAATCGCGGCTCGACCGACCTTGAGAACATGACGCAAGCGCTACGAGACTCAGGAGGCACAGCCGAGGAAGTAGCCAACAAGCAGCTTGATAACTTAAACGGACAACTAACGTTACTTAAATCGGCATTTGAGGGAGCCTCAATATCGTTAGGGAGTGCGTTGTTACCAGCGTTGTCGGCTATTACTTCGGTTGTACAACAAGCCGTCGATTGGTTTAACGGATTAAACGAAAAAACAAAGTCAATGATTGCCATTATATCCGCATTAGGTGCGGGTTTATTAATTTTTGGCGGATTGTTTTTGATGATAGTTGGTGCGATTCCGTCGATGGTTATCGGTTTTGGGATGCTTGGAACGGCTTTATCCGCATTAGGTGGGGTTTTTAGTGCCATACTGAGTCCGATTGGGTTAGTGATAGCCGCGATTGCTGGGATAGGTATAGGTCTAAAAGCAGCCTATGAGAACGTAGAGTGGTTCCGAAACGGAGTAGACACAGCTTTTGCTTTTATTAAAGATAGCATTAGCCTAGCGATTAACTTCATCAATGAACAACTTACAAAACTCCGAGAATTTTGGTCTGAAAATAGCGACTCCATATTGTCAAAGGCGCAAGAAATCTGGACAGCAATATTAAATGTGATAAATGAGGTTTTATCAACGGTGTGGGGGTTTATACAAGACATTTTAGGTAAAATCCAAGAGTTTTGGCAAAATCATGGCGACTTTATCACCAATATTGCTTCAACGGTGTGGGGTGCCATCAAATCAGTAATTGAGGGAACCCTTAGTAGCATCAAAGATAATATAGAGTCTGCCCTCGGTATCATTAAAGGAATATTTGAAGCTGTTTGGCCCATCATATCCGGTGTTGTTACTATAGCGTGGGGATTAATAAAAACAACCGTTCAGAACTCAATTGACTTCGTTTACGGCATTATTGACACGGTGATGAATTTATTAAAAGGAGATTGGGAAGGCGCATGGGAATCTATTAAGGAGACCGCAGAAAGCATTTGGAACAACATTGAAAAGTTTTTTGAAGATGTAGACCTTGTAGAAATAGGGAAAAACATTATACGAGGACTAATTAAGGGAATCGGTTCGATGACAAGAGAAGTGCGAGAAACGGTAGAATCAATCGCGAGCGGTATCTCAAACGCAGTCACGGGCTTTTTCGACATACACTCGCCGTCACGATTAACGCGAGGGCAAGGGCGGAACATCGGAAAAGGGCTAGAACTAGGGTTGGCGGACTCGCTTAACGGACTTATTAAAATGAGCGAAAAAGTATCGGAAGCTGTTTCGTCATCTATCGACATGTCTTACGATACGCCGAACGTAGCGACTCGAGCATTTGCGTTTACTCATGCGCTAGAAAACGAAAACCACCGACCAAGCGTTGTCAACATGACGGTCAATCAGCAGTTGCCGGAAGATGTTTCGCCGGCAAAGGAACGCAGGGAACAAGAACGTATTATGCGAAGAATGGCGGAAGATATGGGGGTGCTAACATGGAGCGGTTAATCTTTACGAACGCACGCGGGGAGTCCGTCACATTTGGCGCCTCCGCGCCGTTTGAACTCGTTAAGGAGGAAATGAAATGTTAAAACGAGAACAAATTGAAGCAATTAAGTATTTAGCGCAACCGAAACAAGGAGGACTTACACACGAAGAAATCGCCGATAAGGTGGGCGTAAGCAGGCAAACGCTTTATCGCTGGCGCCAAGACGTGGCGTTTCAAGACGAAATAAAACGCGAAATCGGACGTAACACGATGAATCGCATTCCTGACGTCATCGATTCTTTATTTGCGCAAGCAACTAAGCCGAACCAACCGTCGGCAAAGGCGGCGGAATTATTGCTTAAAACGGTGTCGATGCTAAACGATAGTCTTGTCGTAGAGGATAGGACGAAACGCAGCGAACAGCCGTTAAGCGACGTCGAAGAAATGAAGGCGCAAATTGTGGCGATGAAAGCACGAAGGCAAGCGAAGTAATATAGCGGAAAGACGGCGATGTCCTACGGGGCGTCGTCGGATACATATGGTTGTTTTTTGATTAATGTTTGGGTAATATGGTGTTAGCGACATCTACCGTCATAAGATTCGCTATCCACAATACTATTTGCGAAAAACAACCCTATTATAATAGAAGAAACGCTGATATTTTCGTATTAAGCTAGCGAAAAACTATCCGACTAATTCACGATTGACAATCCAAACGCGATTGCTTCTTGTGGATGTGGCTCATCGTTCAGAACAGCTACGAATACAGGTACTCCGGAGAATTGTTAAGCTATATTGAATAAAAACTGTCCACAATTGACCTTCTCAATCAAGATTTCGATATTGAGAAGGTTTTTTTATTTTTTCTATTTTAAATTAAAAAGCGTGTGAAACCTTACTTCCACACGAAATAATGTCGTTTAAAAAAGCGAATTTTAAAATTAACTGCAAAACTGAGTAAAGCGAGTGAATATGTATTTCGTATAATTGCAAACGAATCAGGTGGTTTATTTTTCCTAAAAAGAACAATATCATTTAGTGAGATCAATTTAATGCAAGAGGGTGGGATGAATGAATTTTTTTAAAGAAGCTCCTACTTTAATAGGAACAAAGGTTACGCTTAGAAATATTAATCCTGATCTCGATAATCAAGTGTTTTACAAAATATTTCAGGAACCGGATATGCATTTATGGACAAGAAATAAAATTCCAGCAAATGAGAATGAAACATATCGAATTCTTTGCCAATATCGCGATTTTGAAAATATTATTGCTTGGTCAGTTATTCGAAATGGATCAGATGATTTTATTGGTACGTACTGGATTGCTCCCATAAATAACGGCGATAAAAAAATAGCTACTGAGGCACAACGTATTGGAAAGAAATATTGGAGAAAGGGGTTTACAAAGGAAGCGCGTAAGCTTGTTTATGATTTTGCTTTTTTTCAATTAGGGATTACAGAAATTCATGCAGGTGCATGGAAAGATAATACGAATTCCTGCAAATCGATGGAGAACATCGGTTTTGTATTACTTAAGGCCGAAAGAAAATTATTTGAAAAAAGAGAGGAAGAATTAATAGAAAATCATTATTTTTTAACAAAGCAAATTTGGATGAGGCAAAGAACATATCTGTAAAGCATTTCCTTCTTCGAGTAATTTTCTATGTTATATGAATGGAAAAAAATTCAAATGATTATTTAGGTTCATTTTAGTCGACCTTAGTGAAACGAAAGTTAAACCTCCATTTTTCAAGTATTTCGTCATGATGCTCTTAATCTAAATTTAATTCATAACGATTTTTCTGAATGAGGATGTCGCATAAAAATTATTACATAATGGGGAAATTCAAAAAAAAAGCAAAGCCTCTCAAAGGAAGACTTTGCTCTCTTTCAATTATTTAAACATAGAAGAACTATGAAGTGGTTGTGCTTTTGCTTTAGGGTCAATATAGGTTTTTGCATTGTTAATGGCAGTAGGTGCCTCGCCAAAGCCGCTGGCAATTAATTTAACTTTTCCGTCATATGTGCAGATGTCTCCTGCGGCATATATTCCAGGTATGTTTGTTTCCATTTTTGAGTTGACAACAATCGAGTTCTTTTCGATTTCAAGTCCCCATTCCTTAATTGGGCCTAAGGAAGAAACAAAGCCGTAATTACAGATGACTGCATCGACATCTAAAGTTATTTTTTCGTCTCCATTTGCTTCTTGAAGAACTACTTGCTTAATGCCGCTAACATCCCCGATTAATTCGGCAGGAACATAAGGGGTTTTAATATCAACCTTCGAATTATGAAGATTTTCAACACTATGCTCATGGGCTCGGAATTTATCACGTCTGTGTACAATTGATACTTTTTCTGCAATTGGTTCTAACATTAAAGCCCAGTCGACTGCAGAATCGCCGCCTCCGAAAACAACGACTTTTTGTCCTGCAAATTGGTTGAGATCATTAATGAAATAATGAAGATTTTTCCCTTCATATTCGGTAGCGTTTTCAAGCTCGAGTCGACGAGGTTGGAAAGCTCCATTACCAGCTGTGATAATAACCGTTTTTGTATAATGAATTTCCTTGTTGGTTGTAAGCTTAAAAACATCGTCATCTTGTTTTTCGATTTTTTCAACAGACTGTTCTAGGATGATGGTTTGATCAAATTTAGACATTTGTTCTTTTAAATTATCAACTAACTCTTGAGCGCGAACTTTTGGAAAACCAGCAACATCATATATGTATTTTTCAGGATACAAAGCAGAAAGTTGTCCACCAAGCTGAGGTAGGCTTTCGATTATTTTAACAGTTGCTTGTCTCATACCCCCGTAGAAAGCTGTGAATAATCCAATAGGTCCACCACCGATGATCGTTATATCATAAATTTTTTGATCCTCTTTCATTCCAAATCCCCCCAGGTTGAATAGTACGATTACCAACTTATATATTACCATAAATAAATTGAAACTTACATCCGTCTCTGTCAATCCCGCGGCTTCATGGGAAAATTTGCGTGGAGTATACGAAAATAGTCTAGTATAAGAAGGTCTTATTTTATGATTTTTCCGAAGATTTATAACATAAGGACTATAAATATATCTTCTTTTTAAGCATATTTAACTTGAAAAACAAAATAAAAAAGAATATCATGTAATTTAGATAATATGTTAACATTCTGTGACAATTTTTTAACATTTTTTTGTCTGCATTCGTGAAGAAGATCACAATCTTTTTTCTTGATATATACTATTATAATTAGCGAATGTGGTGAAGATATATAAGAGTATGCAGAGAAGAGAGAAAAAAATTCTAACAAAAAGGTGGAAGTGATCACTTTGAAAAAGCAAAAGATCGTTATTTTAGGTGCCGGATATGGCGGATTAATGACCGCAACAAAACTACAAAAGGCGGTTGGAGTGAATGAAGTCGATATTCAGCTTGTAAATAAGCATGATTATCATTATGAAACGACTTGGCTGCATGAAGCATCTGCTGGAACATTGCATCATGACCGAGTTCGTTATGATATTAAAGATGTCATTGATCGCAATAAAGTAGAATTTATTAAAGGGACAGTTGAACAAATAAATACTGCTGAGAAAAAAGTTATTTTACAAGAAGGAGAGCTACCGTACGATTATTTAGTCATTGCGGTTGGTTCTGAAGCAGAAACTTTTGGAATTAAAGGTTTAAAGGAACATGCATTTTCTATCGTCAATGTGAACGCAGCACGTCAAATTCGTGAGCATATTGAATACCAATTTGCGACATACAATAATGAAAAAGAGAAAAAGGACGAGCGCTTAACGATTGTTGTTGGTGGAGCTGGATTCACAGGCATTGAGTTTCTTGGAGAGCTAGCTAATCGTGTGCCGGAATTATGCCGTGAATACGATATCGATCCTCATAAGGTAAAAATTATTTGTGTAGAGGCTGCTCCAACTGTTTTACCAGGCTTTGATCCAGAACTTGTGAATTATGCAGTTGCGCAGTTAGAGAAAAAAGGTGTTACCTTCATGATCGGTACTGCCGTTAAGGAAGCGACTGAGAACGGAATTATCGTTGGAAAAGGCGAAGATGAAGTGGAAGAAATTAAAGCTGGAACGGTTGTATGGGCAGCTGGAGTTAGAGGAAACTCACTTATTGAGAAATCTGGCTTTGAAGCAATGCGTGGCCGTGTAAAGGTGCAACCAGATTTACGGGCACCAGGTCATGATGATGTCTTTATCATTGGCGATTCTTCTTTAATTATTAATGAAGAAATCAATCGTCCATATCCTCCGACAGCGCAAATTGCGATGCAGCAAGGTGTGACATGTGCAAAGAATCTGGTCGCACTCATTCGTGGCAAGGAAGAACTTGAGGCATTTACACCGGATATTAAAGGAACAGTTTGTTCATTAGGGGAAGATGATGCAATTGGTGTAGCCTTTGGTAAGAAAATGACTGGCGGCACCGCTTCATTTATGAAAAAAGTGATCGATAATCGCTCTCTCTACATGATTGGCGGACCTTCTTTAGTATTGAAAAAAGGAAAATTTAATATTCTTTAATAAATGAAAAAATCATAAAAAAGCAATTAGATAGCTGTAGACAGGCTCGAATGTAAAGAGTTCATGTCTACAGCTGTTTTTGTTTGAGCACTTTTTAAGTGTTGGAGCATAGTTGTATCGTTTAGGAACTTCCGCTAAATAACTTTTAGCTCATAACCATCTTTTTCATTGACGGGCAAAAGGACATTCAGTACACTTATGTTGATATTAAGGAGGCTTGTATTCAATGCAAATAACGATTGTTACTTTGCCGATCTCCATGCTGTTATTTTTTGTTTTATTTTTTGGAATCGGTTTTATTTTGAATATGCTTTTACGTATGACTTGGATTATGGCTGTAGTTTATCCCATTATCACGATATTTATCGTTGATGATGTGCGATTTATCGAATATTTTACCAATAGTAAAACAGCTTTCAGTGAATTAATCACTGGATTTGCTAACCTTGCTCTATCTGATTTATTAATTTTGGGTAGTGGATTAGCTGGTGCTATCGTAGCTGGTATCGTCATCCGGATTTTACGTAAAAAAGGCTATCAAATGTTTTAAAGTCTTTCGAGTGCCAAGTGAAATGCCAATCAGTTTGAAACAGCATTTAAGTAGTAACATGCTCCCTTTAAAGTAGACAGGTTTAAAGATCTGTCCTCTTATGGGGGCATCTTTAATAAATGACATTAGAGAGAAACAGATACTGTAGCTTAAAACAAAAAACTCTATTCTCCACATGCAACTGCAATTAAAAACCGTGATTTTGAAAAGTGATTGATCAAAATGACGGTTTTTTGTTTGTTTTATAGAAAAGAAAACCCTGGGCTATGCCTAGGGTTCCAAAAAGCTTACAGCGTGGTATTAAAAAAACTTCCTCATGGTGCTAAAATATTTTTGGTTCGCCAACCGAAAATAAATAGCCAGGAGGAA
>NZ_JARGEJ010000430.1:0-340 GCF_029211245.1 Robertmurraya sp. DFI.2.37
TACAAGATGATGCTGTTATTCCGACTAAAAACAGGAATGTGATAATTATTTTATTCATAGAATTGTTATTTAGGTTCTATATGCAAATAATATCTTTCTTGTACTAACTCGTCAGTGCCGTCAGAAAGTTGATGCAACATCAACATATGAGTGGTTGGATTTTCCCAATACAATTCAGCTTTCACACCTTTCTCAGGCAGGCATTTGAATAAGTTTTCTTTCTCTTTGGCATCTTGTCCCTTGCCAAAATTGTTTTCCATCAGTGTCTTGATGGCTTTTTCTGTTGTTGGCGGAAAATCTGCATCTGATAGCGATTTATGATTTACCGGGATAATTTGGG
>NZ_JARGEJ010000431.1:0-340 GCF_029211245.1 Robertmurraya sp. DFI.2.37
GATAAAGATTACCCAGGTACGCGACGGCGGAAACCATGTAACCCAGAGCACTCTTACACTGGATGCATGGGTAGAGAGAATGAAAGAGGAAGTGAAAACCTGTCCCGTCACCATGTTCAGAAGCCAGTTGCGCCATGTCCTCCCCGGCGACCATTGCGAGGCGGCGGACAAACTGCCCAAGATGATGCCTGCCGCCGAGTTCCGCAAGACGGAGGGCGGACAGTGCATGAAGGCTTATAACGGATTGGTGGAACTGACCGTAGGCCCCTTGGCGGGCAGGGCGGAAGTGGAGCAGGTGAAACGGGAGGCATGGAAGTTGCCGCAGACGCGGTGCGCCTTT
>NZ_JARGEJ010000432.1:0-339 GCF_029211245.1 Robertmurraya sp. DFI.2.37
TGATCATATCCTGCGTGAGCCTTGCCGTCGCAATACGGCTCCTTGTATAGCATACGTCAGTTGGAAAATAAAGGCACGTAATCCTAAGGCCAATATGGTGGTGACCCCCAGCGATCACATTGTGATGAATATCGCGGAGTTTCAGCGGGTGATTAATTCGGCGATGAATTTTACGGCCGATTCGGACGCTATCCTTACCCTGGGCATGAAACCTACCCGTCCTGAGACGGGCTACGGTTACATTGAAGCTGATCTCAGTGTACCTTCTACCGCCAATAAGGAGGTATTCCGGGTGTATTCTTTTAAAGAGAAACCCGATCTGGAAACAGCCAGGCGCTA
>NZ_JARGEJ010000433.1:0-339 GCF_029211245.1 Robertmurraya sp. DFI.2.37
GGAATACTATGGTGTGGAATAGGGCGCGGGGAGGGAAGGCCGAGCAGGGCGCGCGGCGCGGCGAGCGCAAGGACGCCCAGCAGATCGAGTCGTACAGCTCGCCCAAGACGCGGCACACCGACGAGAACGCCAGCTTCGTGTTCTCGGCGTTCCTGTTCGTCGTCACGGCGCTGGCGGTGCTGGGCATCGGGTACGACGCCCTGGGGACCGTCAACATCTGGCTGCTCACGGGGGCGCTCGTGCTGGCGGTGCTCGTCATCTTCACCGTGCACGTGGCCCCGCAGTGGGAGCGCGTCGTCATCCTGCGGCTGGGCAAGTACCAGCGCACGGCCGGCCCGG
>NZ_JARGEJ010000434.1:0-339 GCF_029211245.1 Robertmurraya sp. DFI.2.37
GTTTATATTTATTCACCAAATCGGTATGTAGTTTGGCAATATCCGCTATCTGTTGCCCGCTAGCCTGCCACATTCCTTTACGGATAGTTTCCATCATTACCGCAGTCATTTCTTCCAAAGCGGCAGGGTTCTGCTTTTCAAAATAATCCTGCACTCCCAAGTTAAATTTATCCTTTACATACACATCATATATCTCATTCCACATTTCCTTATCAACAGCCTGAGGTTTCATGACATTCCAACCATACGTATTTTGCACAATCTCAGCAAAAGTATTAGCTGCGCCGGCCTCCCCTTTCATTTTTTCCTTAATATAAGCAGGATTGAATATTGTGGTAC
>NZ_JARGEJ010000435.1:0-339 GCF_029211245.1 Robertmurraya sp. DFI.2.37
GGAAAAGAAACTTGATGAGACTAACCGGTTGCTTGAAGCTCTTCGTGAAGATAAGGCTGACATCGAGCAGCAAGCCAGGGAACTGGAAGACAAGGCCAATCAGTCTGAACTTTCATGGGCTCATAACATGAGCTATCACTTGAACGGTGCAATGCTTGACACAATGTCACAGGAGTTCACATCCCGCTATCACCATCTGCCGGAGGAAACAAAATCCTTGTTTAACGATACACTGATCTGCCAACTGGCAGAACAGGGAAATCATGTTGTCATGGTTGCCTTGAACCTTGTGTGCGGTTATGTGGACGATGCTACGACCATTGCCCAGACTCACGGAGG
>NZ_JARGEJ010000436.1:0-339 GCF_029211245.1 Robertmurraya sp. DFI.2.37
AATTGTGTTATGCAGTAACTTTTTTAAGTCTGGACGTGTATTTTGCCTCGTATTCGATTTCAACAACGAATTCCGTATCGCAGACATGACAAGTTACTTCATCTTCTCCAGGCTCATACATAACTTCACTTGAACATTCTGAAGCACAAACAGGACAAATGATTTTATCTTCACGGAAACAATCCCACTCGTCATGTTTGTTTTCCTTTGCCAGTCGTAATGCTTCTTGTTTACGTTCTTCATGTTCTCTCTCACGACAAGGTTTGCATTGGTACCCGTCAGGATGCCCCCAAGGTATTTCGGTAAGCTCTTTTCTATGGGTTCCACAACTAACGCAAC
>NZ_JARGEJ010000437.1:0-339 GCF_029211245.1 Robertmurraya sp. DFI.2.37
TATCATATATTGCATCATTGAATTTTTTCTTTTTACATCCCGTAAGCATTAGTATAAAAGCTACGCAGATAAAAGCAGGTATAACTTTGTTCATATTGATTTAATGAATATTATGTATTACCAACAATCTGTTTCCCTCGTCTAGAGCCTTGACTAAGCTGTCTGGCATCATATCAAAATCATAACATTTTTCTGCAAGCTCCCGGTCCAAATAACTAATAACTTGATTATTTCTACTTAAAGCACAAGGCACTATTACATCATATATTGACATGTGGTCTGCAAATTTTTCTGCTCTGTGCAGCTTTTTGCCAGGATTTAATGTTACTACATATGCTC
>NZ_JARGEJ010000438.1:0-338 GCF_029211245.1 Robertmurraya sp. DFI.2.37
TTACCTCATGGAGTATTGCTGAATTCATCGGAAAGGGCTGGTTGTCGTCATTTGACTATGTGTCCATCCGTGCGAACAGCAGGGAACAGCGGTTGATAGACTCGCTGAAGAAACGGGGTGCGGACGGGGACTACCAGGTAAAGGAGATGAACGAGGTGCTGAACCGGGAAACAAGTATCGGCCGGCTGTATGAGAGCGTGGAACGATATGCCCGCGGAAAGAAAGGAATCGTATATGCTGTCAGCATCGCCCATGCCCGCCGGATAGCGGCTTGTTATAGCGCACACGGACTGGAGGCTGTGGCTATCGACAGCAGGACTCCGGCTTCGGAACGCCGG
>NZ_JARGEJ010000439.1:0-338 GCF_029211245.1 Robertmurraya sp. DFI.2.37
GGCAATGTATTTCTGTCGCTTTCCGTTTATGAAGGCCTCGATACGGAAATCATGCCGGGTGTTTTCGATGATGTTGATTTCTGATACCAAAAAGCCATCCTCTGTCTCGTAGGGTTCGACAATGGTGGGCAGGTAGTGTTTCATGGTTTTCCCTATGATCGGAGATACCAAACCGGAAAGATGCTCTTCGATGCGGTCTTTCCAATAGTCATCGATTTGATGATTGGTGGCATAATCGTAAAAATGGCTGATGGCAAGGCTGACTTCTTCGATTATCCTTTTCGCATTCTTTATTCCGTTCTGTTTGGCAAATTGCATCAGGTCATCTTCCGTGATGT
>NZ_JARGEJ010000044.1:0-41898 GCF_029211245.1 Robertmurraya sp. DFI.2.37
TTAAAGGCTTCCCAATGTTGATGATGATCAAAAAAGATCTCTTTTAGAATATTTCTGTCCATAAATAAAAAATACCACAGCCCTAATGACTGCGGTAGACCTTAAATTTTTATACTTTCTTATCTTTCAAAAAAGACACGGTCGTGGACCGTGTCTTTTAATACGAATCGTTCATTTTTTATGAACAATATTCATAAAGCTTTCCTCTAATGCCTTTAGTTTAATCTGACTTTCCTCTAAGGTTTCTCCTTTAACACCGAAATAAAATTTTATTTTCGGTTCTGTACCAGAAGGTCTTAAACAAACCCATGAATCATCTTCAAGGAAGTATTTCAATACATTTGATTGCGGCAAATTAATTTTTTCTTTCCCTGTTTCTGTAGTTCGTATACCTTCTAAGTAATCCTCCTGTTTGATTACCTTTTGTCCACCAATCTCCAGTAACGGAACCTTTCGAAAAGAGGCCAATATATGTTCTATACGCTCTGCTCCAGACTTTCCCTTTAATGTTAAGGATTGAAGTCCCTCTTGATAAAAGCCATATTTTTTATATAGAGACAATAACGCCTCGTATAAAGACAATCCTTTTTCCTTATAAAAAGCACATACCTCTGTCGCTAAAAGTGCTGCCTGCACAGCATCTTTATCTCGGGTGAACGCCCCAATTAAATATCCATAGCTCTCCTCGTATCCGAACAAAAACTGATATTTTCCAGTTGTCTCAAATTGCTTTATTTTTTCAGCAATGAATTTAAAACCAGTAAGAACATCGATTGTTTCAACTCCATAAGATGAGGCAACAGCTCTTCCAAGCTCTGATGTAACAATGGTTTTCAGCATTACACCATTTTTCGGAAGAGTATCTTTCTCCGCCTTCTCCGCAAGTAAATAATGAAGCAATAAAGCTCCAGTTTGATTTCCAGTAAGTACTTGGTACTCTCCATTTAAATCCTTTACTGCAATTCCGAGACGATCCGCATCAGGATCGGTAGCAATTAACAAGTCTGCATTTATCTCCAAGCCCTTTTTAATCGCAAGTGTGAATGCTTCATGCTCCTCAGGATTTGGACTTTTAACGGTTGAAAATTGAGGATCCGGTTGTTCTTGCTCTTTAACAACGGTAACATTTGTATAGTTCAATAACTCTAGACCTTTTTGAACCAACTTATTAGCTGTTCCATGCAAAGGGGTAAAGACAATTTTAATTGCTGATTTTTGACCAAGTTCATTTTCAGAAATCGTTACAAGCTCCTTCAAATAAGCTCGATCAACTTTCTCACCTATTATTTTAATTAAACCTGCTTGCTTCAACTCTTTTTCAGCATCGACCTGAATGCGAAGCTCATCTTCGATGTCATTAACATTAGCAATAACAATATCCGCCTCTTCTGGTGGTAACTGGGCTCCATCTTCCCCGTAAACTTTATAGCCATTATATTCTGGCGGATTATGACTGGCAGTAATAACAATACCTGAAAATGCTTGTAAATAACGGACGGCAAACGATAACTCAGGAGTAGGTCTCAATTCATCAAATATGTAGGTTTGAATGCCCCTTGTCGCCAATGTCTTGGCTGCTTCCAAAGCAAATTCTTGCGACTTATAACGTGAATCATAGGCAATTACAACACCTCTTTTTTTCGCATCTGCTCCAAATGACTCAATAAAGGACGCTAATCCGGCTGTCGCTTTTCGAATCGTGTATAGGTTCATGCGATTTATACCTGCGCCAATTTCTCCGCGCATCCCTCCGGTACCGAATTCTAAATTTTTGTAAAATGCCTCTTCTAATTCCGTTTCATTTAAAGAAAGTAACTGAGTCTTCAATTCTAAATCTAGAGCATGATACTGAAACCATCTTTCTGCATCTTCTTTCCAACCCATACTATCCCCCCAGACCTCAAAAATGGAATCTCTATCCATTATAGCTCACTCTCTAATTCCATGGACAGATTTTTAAAATATCTCATCACTAAATTTATAATGGCGGACTAAACCTAAAAGATTGTACTAACTAACTTAATATTGATCATTCTTTTGTTCCCTTAAAAACTTTTAAAAATTTTCGTAATCTTAATCGTTTAATTTGAAAAACAACTGTTAACAGCATAAAATAATGGGGACTAACTTTAAAGGAATTGGTGTAATGAGCGAAAAAAAAGATCAAAGGGAATCACTTATCTTTATTGCTTGGGCCGCAGCTGTTATTGCCATGTTTGGAAGCTTGTATTTTTCTGAAATTCGCCAGTATGAACCTTGCGAATTGTGTTGGTATCAAAGAATCATTATGTACCCATTCGTCGTTATTTTAGGGATTGCTACAGTAAAGAAGGATTATAAAATCTCCTTATATACGATGATATTATCAGCTATAGGCGGGATGATCTCCATGTATCATTACGGTATTCAAAAGCTTTCCTTTTTAGCTGATGCAGCACCTGCATGTGGTCGTATTCCATGTACTGCCGCATACATAAACTGGTTTGGATTTATCACCATTCCATTCCTTGCTCTTACCGCTTTTGTTATCATATTTATTTGTAGTTTTCTCATCTGGAAAAAAACAAAGGAGGTTTCCTAAATTGAAAAAAGTAATCATCTTTCTAGCTATTATTATTGTTCTATTTGCTGGTGTAGCCTTATTAACAAAAATGCAAAATGAGGAAAAAGTGTCCGAAGATAATAAGTACAAAAAAGACACTTTACACCCGGAAACGATCGCACAGCTAGATGATCCAAATTATCAAAACCTTATCTTACCTGAGGAGTTAAAAGAAAAGTTGGATAATAACGAAGACGTCACGGTTTATTTTTATAGTCCCACATGCTCTCATTGTCAACGGACAACCCCGGTTGTTGCACCGCTCTCAGAGGAGTTGGGAATTGATTTAGTGCAGTATAACCTATTAGAATTTGAGAAGGGCTGGGATCAATACGGTATTTCAGAAACTCCAACTATTGTTCAGTATCGAAATGGCGAAGAGGTAGCACGTATTGTCGGTTATAAGGAAAAAGAAGTTTTCGAAGAATGGTTTAATCAAAATAGTCAATAGCATTCTGAATCCTTAAACCCAATTAAAAATAATATCGACTTTAGCAAAAAAACGAAAACGATTCTTTAGATCGTTTTCGTTTTTTCATCCTAGCAGTTTATATTAGCAATTCATTCGCTGCTTTAGTGTAAATACTAAAGGAATCATTATGATTTTCCTTAGCCTGATCAGCTTCCAAAAACTGCTCAAAGTCAAACGGAAAAAACAATCCATATTCTTTCAGAATCGCAACATTCCTTTGAAACATGGATTTATGTTTTACTAAGAGTGTGGTCGATTCCAAAATTGATATAAGAGTCTGTAAGCTCGTAATGACTTGATAGGCTTCCTTTAATGTGCCAAAATACTCAAAATGTCTTGTGGAAGTATGCAGTACCTTCAAAGCTTCAAATTTTTCGATTTCTTTGTCAGAATAATAAAGAGGAAATACATTTTGATAAAACGTTCTTATTAGTTCTTTAATCTTTTCTTCTTGGTCTGGTGTTGACGCAAATACAACTTTCACCTGTAACCCACCTTTAATGAAACATGTAATCGATTTGTTATATACGCTAAGGATAACATACGTAAGTAAGCTAAAAGCGTGGTAATTATCGCCAAAGTTTAAAAACAACGATAAATTGGGGTGCCTTTTTAAAGCGAAAAATTCTTTAATTTATCGTCTTTAAGATTACATATGAAAGGAGTTCGTCATGATCGTTTCTTCTAAAAAAGGACAATGGTTTGAATTAGTTGCTCCAACGGAATGGCAAGGAATTACAAGTGAGCAATTATTTTCAAAGGTCTGGCAAGCCCCCAAAAAACTTACACATTTATTAAGAATGAATAAAGAAGTAACGATAAATGGAAAACCTGCCGTTTGGACAAATCCATTAAAAACTGGGGATCGCCTGCAAATTAAATTATTTTCAGACGTTGATTTTGGATTGATACCTCAATATATGAATGTAAACATCCTATACGAGGATGAGCACTTATTAATTGCCGACAAACCTCCCGGTATCAATACTCATCCTAATGATCCAGAACAAACGAATACATTAGCAAATGGCATTGCCTACCATTTGCAAGCAAAAGGAGAGTTACGTCAAGTTAAACATATCCATCGACTAGACCGTGACACTTCCGGAGTGATTCTCTTTGCAAAACATGCTTTTATCGGGGCCCTCCTTGATAAAATGCTTCAAGAAAGGCAAATTAAACGAACTTACATTGCGCTTGTCGATGGAAAAATAGGAAAGAAAAAAGGGACGATCGATGCCCCAATAGGGAGAGATCGGCATCATCCAACGAAACGGAGAGTTGCTCCAAATGGACAAAGGGCCATTACCCATTATAATGTTGTCAAGGTTAATAAGGGCGCAACATTAATCAAGTGCAGACTAGATACTGGACGTACTCATCAGATTCGAGTTCACCTCAGTCATATTGGTCATCCCATTGTCGGCGATAAGTTATACGGAAACAGCTCTGTAGAAACAAGACTTCATTTACACGCCGTTGAACTTGAATTTGTTCACCCACTGACTTTCGAACAAATCCATGTCGCTTCACCAATTAATTGGGACTAGTTGATCATGCTCTAAAAAACCAAAAGGGCGTCCACACTGGACGCCCCATTTATATAAACGGCTGCTTGCCGTAGTTTTATGATGCTAATTATCTCTTCCCTTAAAAAATTCGTCCTAAACCAACTGTTCATACACTATCGTAGAGAATAAAAATAACCTTAGAGACAAAAAGTCTCTAAGGTTATTTTTACTAATTTATTGAGGCAGTTCTGGTTTTTCTGCCATCGGAATTTCGCCACTCATGCTTTCCAAGAAAGCAACTAAGTAGCTAACTTCTTCTTGAGTTAAATTTAATGGCTTCATCAGTTCACTCTTATTAGGGTGAGTACCGCCGCCTGTATTGTAATAATTCACAACATCCTCTAGTGTTGCAAGGCTTCCATCGTGCATATACGGAGCAGAATCTGCGATTCCACGCAAACCAGAAGTTCTGAACTTGCCTTTATCCGTCTCATTGCCAGTCACTTCAAATCTTCCATCGTCCCCTTCCATACCAAGGTTATGGTAGTTATGGTCAGATAAAAGAGGGCCAGCGTGACATGAAATACAACTTGCTTTTCCTACGAATAATTTCATTCCTTCTTTTGCTTCATCAGAAATAGCATCGTCATCACCAGCTAAGTATTTGTCAAAGGCTGTGTCTTTGACAACAATAGTTCTTTCGAATGTTGCGATCGCCTTAGCAATATTATCCGCAGTAATTTTATCATTGAAGACTTTATTAAATTCATCAACATAGCCAGGAACTGCATTTAACTCATCAATTAATTCATCAAGATTTTGGTTCATTTCACCTTCTGCTTGAATTGGACCTAACGCTTGTTCTTCTAAGCTGCCTGCACGTCCATCCCAAAAGTTCTCTTTATAATAACCTGAATTTATAATAGTAGGGCTATTTCGATGTCCCTCGAAACCTTCAAATCCAATGAAAGTTGCAAGGCCATCGCCATAACCTGCTCCAGGAGCATGACAAGAAGCACAGCTTAATTTATTATTCCCAGAAAGTCTTTCATCGAAATATAACATTTGTCCTAGTGCAATTTTCTCTTCTGTCATTTCATTGTCCTCTGGGACAGGGATTTCACCAAGTGGTTCGAATTTTGCTTTAGCTGCTTCTAATTCTTCATCTACTTCAGTTGTTGCCGGTTCCTCTCCTTCAGTTGCATCTTTGTCTGCTGGTGCATTAGCTTCATTACTGCTATTACAAGCAGCCAACAACAACAAAGCGAGAAGAAGAGTAAAGAGTAGCTTCATTCTTTTCATTGTAAATACCCCCAAAAAATTTTATTGGCTGAAACTATACTGTCGCGACTTCCATTCATTCCACCCAATTACATTTATTATATAATTAGATTAATTATCATTTTCGACTCATTTTTGAATAAAATGTGAAATATATCACAAATTAATATAAACACGTTAACAGTAGTGTTTATCTAAAAAAACCATTTTGTGCAGCTCTATGCCGGATGGTTCATTACTTTATATGAATAAAACATTTAGTTGATTTTTGACACAGCTTGTTAACCATCCAAAAAAATCGTCTTTTTGTTAAGACATGTTATTTTTTTGTTGTGACATAACTCCTACTTCAAACGAATTCATATTTTTTAAATACCTTTCGCTCAACACTTATCCTTTCTTTACCATGTCGAAAAAAGAAAAGCTAAAATAAAAACGTCTTTTTTTAAGAAGAATAATACTTGCCAATCTCTTAAAAGGAAGTCATTTTTTTTCAACATTACAAAAATGAATTAATCTGATTTTATTCTTGAAATTCACTTCTATAACGAATATTATAGAAAAGGTGTTTTAAAAATGTTCGTGTTTTGGAGGTCAATATGTTTAAATTAAAGGAACATCAAACGAATGTGAAAACGGAGCTATTAGCAGGTGTTACTACATTTTTAACCATGATATATATCGTCGTTGTCAATCCGATCATTTTAGCAGATGCAGGAGTGCCATTCGATCAAGTATTCACGGCAACGATTATTTCTGCAGTTGTGGGCACATTATGGATTGGATTATTTGCCAACTATCCAATTGCTATTGCTCCTGGTATGGGGCTGAACGCTTATTTCGCCTATTCTGTCGTTGGCAGCCACGGAAATATTGATTATATAACAGCGTTTGCTGCCGTTTTTATCGCAGGGATTATTTTCATCATTTTGTCATTAACACCTTTAAGAAATATGCTTATTGAAGCAATTCCGGAAAATTTAAAATTCGGAATTAGCGCTGGTATTGGACTATTTATTGCCTTTATCGGCTTACGTTTAACGGGAATTATTACCGCTCATGAAACAAATTTGGTCGCTTTAGGAAATTTACAAGAGCCATCTGCCTATCTGACACTTATTGGACTAGCTGTCACATTAATTTTAATGTCTCTACGTGTTCATGGTGCACTATTTTTTGGCATGATTGTTACTGGATTAGTTGCTTTCTTTATTGGGGAGCTCTCATTTACACAAGGGTTTGTGGCCCTTCCCAGCTTACCGGAGGGACTTATTGTTTTAAACCCCATTGATGCGCTCGGTGAAGTATTCTCGCACAGTCTTTATGCAGTTGTATTTTCCTTTTTACTTGTAACGATCTTTGATACTACGGGAACAATGGTGGGAGTCGCACAACAGGCCGGGCTGATGAAGGGAAACAAATTGCCTCAAGCGAAAAAAGCATTGCTTGCTGATTCAATTGGGACAACGGTCGGCTCAATGTTTGGAACAAGCCCAACGACTGCCTACATTGAATCTTCAGCAGGTGTCGCAGCCGGAGGTCGAACAGGCTTAACTTCCGTAACCGTTGGAATACTGTTTATTTTAGCCGCATTTTTCGGGCCACTTGTAAGCGCGGTTTCCGGATTATCAGCAATAACAGCTCCCGCGTTAATTATTGTGGGCAGCTTAATGATGGGCTCAATTGCGAAAATTAAATGGAATGAGCTTGATGAAGCTTTTCCCGCCTTTCTAACAATTTTAGCGATGCCGCTCACGTCCAGTATTGCAACAGGAATTGCTTTAGGATTTATTTCCTATCCATTATTAAAAGTAGTTAAGGGAAAATGGCATGAAGTTCATCCTGTTATTTACGTATTTGCTGTACTGTTTTTCTACCAGTTAGCATTTTTACCCCATTAATAAGAATGATTGATTGCACTCGGAAAGAGAAGGAACAAAAGCTAAATACTTTTGTCCTTCTTTTTTTATTTGAATAACTTTCCATTTTCCGATAATGTTAAATATGGAGGTGGAGTAATGAGTTTTTTGCAGCTTTCTAAAGAAAATATTGAATCGGAGCATATATGCTGCGCATTGGGGGCAAAGCAATATGAGCAGGCCGTAATAGAAAAAAAGAACTGGCTTCAGGCCCGAATGGACGAAGGTTTAGTTTTTTATCGCTTGAACGAAAGGGCTAAAGTATTTATTGAATACATACCTGCGAAACACGCGTGGGTTCCTATTCATGCCCCCAATTATATGCATATTAATTGTTTATGGGTGTCAGGAAGATACAAAAATAGCGGCTATGCGAAACAGCTGCTAAATAAATGTAAAGAGGATGCTATTAAGCTGGGAATGGACGGGATCGTACACATTGTTGGAAAGAAAAACTATCCTTTTTTAAGCGATAAGCGCTTCTTTGAACATATGGGGTTTAAAATAGTAGATGAAGCTGAGCCATATTTTCAATTAGTCGCATTAACATGGAATGAGGATGCTGTATTGCCAACTTTTAAAAAACAAACAATAGCACCTATAGAAAGTAAAGGAATCTCTATTTATTACACAGCACAATGCCCTTTTGCCGTTGGAACTTTGGCAGAGTTAAAAAAAATTGCGGAGGATAAAAATGTTCCTTTTCAAATGACAAGAATCTCAACTAAAGAAGCAGCCCAAAATGCACCAATTATATGGACAACCTTTGGTCTATTTTATAATGGGGAATTTATTACACATGAAATGATGAGTGCTAATAAATTTACGAATTTTATTACAAAACAGTTGGAAAGAGAACAATAGCAAGATCCCTTCTCTATCAATAAAATTCGACTGTTCCTGTGGCAATGAATGCTCATTGTCGCACAAACTATGATGAGGCCAAGAATTCTACTTTCCGATAGACGAAAAATGTGCGGTTTGAAGAGCATTTTAACTAAATAGAGATCGTTAATGATAACATACAGCATACAAACCCACAAAAAAAGAGTCTGAACGAAAATGCTTTCAGACTCTTTAAAAAAATCCGTTTTAGGCAACATCTTGCCCTGTTGAGGCAATCCATATTTTAAACCATTGCTGACGTGTCATCACTATTTGTAACGATTCTGCCGCCGCCTTTATCCGCTCTATTTTTCCAGAACCAATTATCGGCATAATCTTTGCTGGATGAAGCAGGAGCCATGCAAACATAATTTTATCAATTTCTGCAATCTCGAGTTCTTCTCCAACCTCTTGCAAAGCTTTCTTTATTCGGACTGATTTTTCATCCTCCCCTGAAAAGATACCTCCTCCTGCAAGAGGTGACCACGCCATTGGAGCTACACGTTTTTGCAAGCATTGATCAATCGTTCCATCTTGAAACGGTTGCAACTGGCTTGCCGATATTTCTATTTGATTTGTGATAAGCGGAAACGGGAGATAGCTATTTAACATTTCAAATTGTGAAGGTGTAAAATTAGATACACCAAAATGTTTCACTTTTCCTGCCTCATTTAATCGCGTAAATGCTTCCGCTACTTCACAAGGATCGATAAATGGATCAGGACGATGAATAAGGAGTACATCAAGATAATCCGTTTTAAGATTTCTCAAAGAGTTTTCTGCACTCATCACGATATGTTCTTTACTCGTATCATAATACTTAATCTCATGTTCTGGTCGCGCTTTTGACACAAGCTTAATGCCACATTTCGTAACAAGCTCGATCTTTTCTCTGATGGAAGGCTTAAGCGCCAAAGCTTTTCCAAATAAAGCCTCGTTTTGGTAACCACCATAAATATCCGCATGATCAAACGTTGTAATTCCTAATTCAAGACATTCCTCAATTAATGAAAGAAGCTCCTCATCTGAAAGCGACCATTCATTTAGGCGCCAAAGTCCCTGAATCAATCTCGAAAAAGATAAATCTTCATTTAATTGAACTCTTTCCATTTTTGTCACCTTTTCTTATATAATTTCTCAAGAGCATCAAGCTTTTAATGTCTTAATTCTCTCAGTACATTGCTCCATAGCCTTTAAAACAGCGGCGCGAAAACCGTGCACCTCCAAAGCAGACACAGCTTCAATCGTCGCTCCACCCGGTGTACATACTTGATCCTTAAGCTCGCCTGGGTGAAGTCCTGTTTCGAGGACCATTTTTGCTGCACCTAACACCGCTTGTGCAGCGAACTTATACGCTTGCTCTCTTGGAATTCCATTCTTTACTCCCCCATCTGCCAAAGCCTCTATAAACATAAAGACATATGCCGGAGAAGAACCGCTTACTGCCGGAATACTATCCATTAGCTCTTCTTGAATAATTTCTGCATGTCCGAAAGAACGAAAAATCGCAAGAACATTGTCTTGCTCCTCATTGCTAACCCTTGAATTAACGCTAAGTGCACTCATACCTTCGCCAACAAAAGATGGAGTATTTGGCATGGAACGAACTGCTTTAATTTGCTGGTCAAATTCCATCTCTAGCCATTGTAGCGTAATTCCCGCTGCGATCGTAATAATGACTACATCCTCTTTAATGTCATCTTTAATTTCTTGAATAACCTCTCGATGCAACTCTGGTTTAATAGCAAGAAAAAGAAGATCAGACGAACAGGCTACCTCTTTATTGCTCATAGTCGTTTTGATTGAAAAATGATGGTTTACTGTTTTTAAAGTTTGTTCCGTTTTCGCACTAACCATAATTTGCTCTGCAGAAATTGTGCCTGATGACAAAACCCCTTTTATCATCGCCTGTGCCATTTTACCGCAGCCTATAAATCCTAGCTTCTGCCCCATTTTTTAAACTCCTTAATCTCTTACATAAAATACTTGCCGTCTGTAAAATACTCTAGCGATCACTTCTCTTTACATATTCCTACAATATAAAGTTTACCAAAGTAGAAGAAAATCTCAAAAAACACCGTAGGTTTGTGATTCTCTTTAACACTATACAAAAAAGTCTCTGAAAACTCCAGAGACTTCATGTATGAGTAAAATGTGAAATTTATGAAACACTAGCAATATAAGTGCATTACTGAGGTGAAATAATGGAGATTTTAGACCTTTTAAAAATTATTGGGCGAATTATTACAATTCTTCCCTTACTGTTAATGGTTACATTAATAATGGGTAAACGATCTATCGGAGAGTTGCCTGTATTTGATTTTTTGGTGATTATTGTTCTAGGCTCCGTAGTTGGTGCAGATATTGCCGAACCTAAAGTCAATCATATTTATACCGTCATTTCCGTTGTTGTTATAGGGCTTTTACAAATATTCGTATCTCTGCTCAAAATTCACAACCGAAGACTAGGTAAATTACTAACGTTTGAACCAACAATCGTAATTCATAATGGACAATTTCTACTTAATAATATGCAAAGAATTCGATACTCAATTGACAACGTTCTCAATATGCTTCGTGAAAATAATGTCTTTAATGTAAAAGATGTGGAACTTGCCATTATTGAAGCAAACGGTAGTCTTTCAGTAAAACTTATTCATCCGAAGGAGCCTGCCAAAATTGAGAATATCCATGCTATCGTTCCAGAACAAGGAATTGAAATACCTGTTATCATCGATGGCGTTATTAACAATGACGTGCTACAATCCTTTAACTTAGACCAAGCCTGGTTGGAAAAAGAGCTTGAGAAAAAGAAAATCACGAATATAAATTCCGTCTTTTATGCCGCCATTAATCACGGAAAAGAACTGCATGTTTCTCCTAAAGAACATCGCTCTAGTGAACAAATACCAATTATTCAACACTGATCCTTATGATTGGGAAGACAGAGTGTATCACCTATCGTTAACTGTTTAGGATTTCGATGCTTGTTAACCATGAAGATCGACATGATGGGGATATTCAATTCTCTTGCGATGGAACAAACGGTATCGCCACTTTTAATCTTGTATACCTTTAATTCGCCTTGGGAAGTTGTGTTCTTTTCCAAAATGAGCACCACCATAGCTTAGAATTTATTCAATACATACCCGTCAATACAGCCATTAAACGCGGATAAGCCTAAACTTCTATACGACAAATTTTGGATTGTGTCATATCTTAATAAAATGAGGCTGTCCCAAAAGCTAAGCTTTTGGGACAATATCTTGTCTAATTCTTTCAATTGAAACGGAAAGCGGCGCTTCCCGTTTCAATTTTTATTTGCGTCAAAAAGTAGAGACCATAGAGCATAAGTAAAAAAAAGGAAAATTCTTTTTATTCACTATAAGATAACAAAAATGTCCATAACCTAACAGAAAAGAAAAAGCTCTGTCAAACAGTCGCTTATAACGACCTTTTGACACAGCTTCTATTTCTATTGTTATCATACGATTTAGGTCCATTTTCTCGTTTTTCAACATCATGCTCTCGTACAAAGCAGTCTTTTCAGCTATCTAATAGGAGGAATTTTCAAGAATAGAGTTAAACCGAAAACAGCATAAGATAGTCCTTTAGTAAACTAAAAATTTATTCATATCTTAACGCCTCAATCGGATCTAGCTTAGAAGCCTTGTTCGCTGGCAGTAATCCAAACACTATTCCAATAACCATGGAGAACACTATGCCACCAACAACAACTTGCCATGAGATTAGAGAAGGCCACCCTGCAAAAGAGGCAACGATTCCCGAGACACCCCAGCCGAGGAGAATCCCAATTATACCTCCAATTAACGTTAAAATAATCGCCTCAATTAAAAACTGCGTGAGCACCTGGGTTCTTGTTGCTCCAAGCGCCATTCGTATTCCAATTTCTCTCGTCCGTTCAGTAACAGAGACAAGCATAATATTCATCACGCCAATTCCCCCGACAAATAAAGAAATTCCAGCAATGCTACCAATGATGATCGTCATAATTCTTGTAATTTGCCCGATCCCTTCTGCCATTTCTTCCATATTGATGACCATATAGGAATCCTCTGTATTGTGAAGCTGATTCAATTGATATGTTGCTTTTTCACCAACTGCTTGAATATGATCTGCAGAAGTAGCTTGAAGAGTCATTTGCGTGACATCATCTTTACCAAACACCATTTTCCAAGTATTAAAAGGAAGGTAGACATCCATGGAGCCAAAGGAAAAAAGACCTGTTGGCTTAGTAAGTACACCAATAATTTCAACCGGCTGACTACCGATGCGAATAACTTCCCCAATCGGACTTTGTCCTTCGAAAAACTTCTCTTGCAAAGAGTAACTAATTAAAGCTGCCCTACGTCCACTTCTAAAATCAGCTTCAGAAAACCCTTGACCCTTTTCAATCTCCAAATTATTTAAGTCCATGTATGCCTGATTAATTCCAAACACTGAGCTGTCTCCCGTTTGTTCCCGATAACGGATTGGGGAATATTCAGAGCTTGATGCAACGACCTGCTTCACTTCTGGAATTGCTTCAAGCATTCGTATATCTTCACTGGTGAATGCTGCCTCATACAACACGCTTGGATTTGCCTGCATTTCTTCTTCACTTGGCTGGTAGAACAGTTCAACTGTATTTCCTGCACCTGTAATCTGCGACTTCAGAACCGCTTCACCACCTTGACCGATAGCGACGACAATAATAACTGCACCTACACCGATAATAATGCCAAGCATCGTTAAAACAGACCGGAGCTTATGAGCCTTTAAAGAACTGAAAGCCATTTTAATATTTTCCATTAAACTCATAGCTCTTACCTCCTCCCGTCATTGGTAACAATTTCACCATCACGAACGGTGATCATACGATTCGTATAATCGGCAATTTCTGGTTCATGCGTTACTAATACAACGGTAGTACCTTCCTTATTTAGTTTCACAAATTGCTCCATGATCGAAACACTTGTCTTCGTATCAAGTGCTCCTGTCGGTTCATCTGCTAAAATAATTTGCGGCTGATTAACAATCGCTCGAGCAATTGCCACACGTTGCTTTTGTCCTCCTGATAAAGCATTAGGTAAATGTTCCATCCTGTCGCTAAGACCAACCTTTCGAAGTGCCTCTGCTGCTCGTTCAAGCCTTTCTTTTTTTCCAATCCCATTATAGATCATGGGTAGTTCTACGTTACGGAGGGCAGTTAGCCTTGGTAATAATTGAAACTGTTGAAACACAAACCCGATAGATTGATTTCGTACCCTCGCCAAAGCTGCATCTTCATAATCGGAGATATTTTCACCATTAAGAAAATATTGTCCACTTGTTTGCTTATCAAGACAGCCGATTATATTCATTAAGGTTGACTTTCCAGAGCCTGATGGCCCCATAATTGCAGTAAATTCTCCTTCCTCTATTGTTAGTCGGATCGATTTCAAAACATCGATTTGTTCCTTCCCGACCGTATACGTTTTTCTTATATCCCTTAGGTCAATCATTCGACAGTCACTTCCATCCCGTCACTTACTTTATCTGACGGGTTCAATACAATCATATCTTCAGCTTTAAGCCCTTCAACGACTTCCATTCGCTCACCAGATGTAATCCCTATTTCAATCTCTTGTTTATGGGCAATGCCATCATTTACGAGATAAACAAATGTTTTGTCATCCTCATAAATAATCGCTTCAGAGGATATTACCAACCCTTCCTTCTCTTCTGTCTCAATTTCCATAATCAATTGGAAGCCCGGTTTAAGTTCTATTCCCCCGTTGATCTGAACAATAATCGGAAACTGTACTGCTTGATTTTCCAACGGGTTTCCTAGACCTGTACTCTGCGGAACATTTGCAACATCTATGATTTCTCCCTGCCATTCTTCATTTGGGAGAACATCCGACTTTACGATCACCTTTTGTCCAGTTCTCACCTTTAACACATCATACTCTGATAAAGAACCAGTGGCGATCATATTTTGCAAGCTGCCAACTTGAACAAGCGGCTCTTGCACTTCTGTGACAAGTTCTGTCATATTCTCATTTACCGTTAGAACAATACCATCTACCAAACTACTAAGTTCAAAATCTTTTATTCTTTCTTCAAGAGCCTCTTTTTGTAAAAGAGTTTGCTTCAAATCTAAATTCGCAAGTCTTTTTTCCGTTTCAATTTGGTCGTATTCAGGAGCTAATTGCTGTTCTGCTTCCTTTTTACCGATTTGTTCGGTGAGCTCTTTTTTTCGACTATCAAGATGTTCCTTTTGTTTTTGTAATTGATTAATCCTTAAATAACCAGATTCAACGGATATTTTATTCTGTTCAATTTCAAGACTAAGTTGAGTATTGTCAAACCTAACTAGTACATCGCCTTTTTTAACCTTTTGCCCTACTTCTACGAGAATTTCTTCAACCTTTCCAAGTTCAGGGGAAGGAAATATACTCTGTTCTTCCTGAAGTTCTAAAGTCCCTGGCACCATTAATGAGGAAGAAATTTTTTCTCTTTTTACTTCCATTACCTCGACAGCAAGCGGCTTAGCAAAAGCTGTTCGATAAACACTTACTCCTACCATTAAGATAATTAAAGTGGCAACACCAATGCCAATCCAGATTTTCTTCTTCATTATAATGCAGCTATCCCTTCAAGCACTCCTCCAAGTAGAGCAAAGCCTATCGAAATAACAAAGAAAATAATGGCGATGATCGATGAAGCGGTTTTTGATAATTGACCTACTCTGTGCAGACCAATAGCTGTCAAAATTAGAGTCCAGATTGAAAATACTTCAAATGATGCAAGAACAGTGGAATCACTATTAAATAAACTTCCTAAACTTGTCACATAAATACTAGTATCTCCACCAATGCTTATTTGAATAAGGGTATTCAAAAGCATTCCTACTGCTCCAATCAACGCAATATACGTATTCATCGAGAAGAGCTGCTTAAATGTCACATTTTTCCCAGCAATTTTAACAATGATTAATTGAATTACAGCTGAGATAAGTATTCCTACTAAGGCAACTATAAATACTGATACAACCGTTATCGTTTTTGTGAAGCCGAGGATTTGTTCCGCATAAGTAAACAGCAGGGTAGAGGCAGTAGACTCCTATATCCACAAGAGAACCATTTGAAAATTCTGGCTTAAATGCATTAAGGACGTTGCCTTCTTTATAGGCGTCATAGCGGGAAGAGTATTGGCAATAGCTTGCGACATATCGCCTTACTGGTCCGATTTTATGTAAATTCTTCTTAACCTCTTGAAAATTCGGCAAGAAGGTCGTTTTTAATGCTTCCATTAATAGCACATTATGTTTTCTCGCTGTTGCGATCATCCTTTCGACTTCGCGTACGTTTGATGCCAATGGTTTTTCACAAAGAACATGTTTCTTATTTTCCATCATTACAATTGCCTGCTCTGCATGGAGGGAATTTGGACTTGCAATATAAACGGCATCTAGTTCATCGCTCTTTGCCATTTCCTCAAGATTTGTAAACGTAAGTTCCACTCCATATTTTTCAGCAAACTCCCTTGCCTTTTCTTCTGTCCTCGAATAGACTGCCACAAGCTTAAAATCTGAATGTTCACTTGCTGCACTTATAAATGAATCTGTAATCCAATTCGTTCCTATCACGCCAAAACGGATCATGACTAAGCCCTCCTCGTATTTTTTTAGCTTTAATTAATTAGATCGTTACCCATATATTGTAACGGAAAAGAGGAATATGAGAAAATAAATATATTCTAGCTATATAGGAGGAAGAAAAAATGGTTAAAAACATACAGAGCACAGTTACCCTACATAATGGTGTCGAAATGCCCTGGTTTGGCTTAGGAGTTTATAAAGTAACAGATGAATCTGAAATTGTCGATGTCGTTACTGCTGCTCTAAAACACGGTTATAGACATATCGATACCGCTTCTTTCTATCAAAATGAAGAGGGCGTCGGCAAAGGCATTCGAAAGTCAGAGGTACGACGGGAAGATATTTTTGTAACTTCAAAGGTTTGGAATGATGAACAAGGATACGATGAGACACTCGAAGCTTTTGAAAACAGTTTAAAAAGGCTTGGAACAACTTATTTAGACCTCTATCTCGTCCACTGGCCAGTAGCAAAAAAATACAAGGAAACATGGAGAGCACTTGAAAAACTTTATGCGGAAGGTCGAGTGAGAGCGATTGGAGTAAGTAATTTCCATGTTCACCATCTCCAGAATTTAATGGAAGATGCCAAGATTAAGCCAATGGTCAACCAAATCGAATATCACCCCCACTTGACCCAGGGAGATGTCCATGCATTTTGTAAAAATGAAGGAATTCAAATGGAAGCCTGGTCCCCTCTTAAGCGTGGCATTTTATTAAATGAGCATGTTCTCATCGAAATTGGGAAAAAATATGGGAAAACACCGGCACAAATTATTTTACGATGGGATCTTCAAACAGGGGTTATTACGATTCCAAAATCAGCGAACCTCGGACGGCTAGTTGAAAATGCAGATATCTTTGATTTTGAATTAACTTCAGAAGACATAAAACAAATCAGTGCTCTAAACAAAAATGAGCGGGTTGGAATGAATCCAGACGATTTGGATCACAAATAAACCTTGTAAAAAAAGGAAGAGAAAGAAATCTAGGAATGTCTGACTGACCTGTAAAAGTGCTACTATGAAAAAGATAAACGAATTAAACAATTTGCGTACTTTTTCATCCGGCCACTCATAAAAGAGGAACAGTGTTAGGCCCTATTTGTGCCTCCTCGAAATGTACTTGACAGTCATTTGTTACAGCCTCTTGTTAGAAAGTTATGGAAATAGTAAAAATACACTTTAACGTGGCAACCTGCTGAGAAGATCCATTCTAATTGATTGGTGCAAAGACGCTTAACTCCTAGAGGTTTGACGGGACAGGTGAGATCCCGCTGGCTCACCTGCTGCGCAGAAGCACGCCGCCCGCCTCGGGAATGCAAGCGCCCGGGAGTGGAGATCAATGGATTATTGTCAAAATTCTACCAAAAAAACAAAAACGCCGGAGTTAGTCGGAGACAAATTAACTTTAAGTTATACAAATTGTTAACATTTTAAATTCCCTAGACAAAACAAAAGGCACCGATAACCTCTCGATGCCTTTAACAATCTCAACCTTTAGCAGGCTCGCTAAGGTTTCACTTACTTCTTAACTGTTAATAATTTACGTCCACAAGCACAAATACTAGAATGTTTTAGCTGAACCATTTCTTGTTGACAAGTTTCACAGATTTTCTTAACCATCATGTTCAACTCCTTTGAACCAAATATTCTATATCAAATTTATTTATTTTCAAGCTCTTAATTAGAATTATATCAATCTATAAATTAAAGTCAATATTTATTTAAAATAATTATAAATAAGAGAGTAGCTTTAAATGAGCTACTCTCTTATTAAAGTTAAAAAATGAGTTAGGATTCTTGCCGTCAATCCCCAAATAACCTTGTCTTCAAAATAATAAAAATACTCTTCCATTCCCCGCGCTTGCCAATTATAATTTTCTCCACCAACAATTTTTTCATAAGGGAATGATTGATCAGGAACTGGTTTGAAGTGAATTTGATGAATATCAGGCTTTGCCTGCTGAAGAAATGATAATGGTACCGTAAATACCTCTGCAACTTCTGCTTTATTAATTGAAAACGAGGCACTATCTTTAATTAGGGCTACAAAAGGATAAATGATGCTTCCAAAAGGATTAACTAAAAAGTCTAAAGGAAAAACATGTTCAATACAATCTTTTGTAATTCCAAGCTCCTCAGTAGTTTCGCGAATCGCCGTTTCTTTCTCTGTTGCATCACTTTGGTCGACTCTTCCCCCTGGGAAGCAGATTTCCCCGGGCTGCCTCCGTAGCTCATAAGCACGCACTTCAAATAAAATATGAGGCTCGCTATTTTGCTCAATGATGGGGAGCAACACGGCATAGTTAGAATATTTTTCCCTTCCTAATATCTCAGGCTTACGATCTTGGAAAATTTCTTTAAGTTTGTATTTATCCATAAATCCCCCTTTTTAAGTTCCAATCTTATTACTATTATATCCTCAACTGCAATTGTTCTTAAAGCCTGTTTTTTCACAACATAAAAAGACTACAAGCTTATGCAGTCTTTTTCATGTGCAAAATTATGTTCAAAAGCAAACGCTCGGCATGCATAATAACGAACTTCACAAATTCAATGGACAAACTTGATTTTACCAATCAGCTCACTCTTTAAAATTAACAATGAAAATGTATTTGATATTCATTAATCAGTTATATTTTTCCCATAAAAGATTTCATCCATCTCCGTCACGAGCTTTTCAGTAATCTCCTCTTCTTCTACCGATAAATCTGCTTTAGATTGATGAAACAAATAATTTGCCAGATCAAACTCCTTTAACTTACATTTCGTATGAAAAATATTTTCTTGATACACATTAACATCAATCATATGATAAAGCTTCTTTACTTCAGCTGGAATATAATTTTGAATGGAATTAATTTCATGATCAATAAATAATTTATGGCCAGTTATATCTCTTGTAAAACCTCTTACCCGATAATCCATCGTCATCACATCTGTTTCAAAGGAATGAATTAGATAATTCAGCGCCTTCAATGGAGATATCTCACCACAGGTCGAAACATCAATATCTGCACGGAAAGTGCTAATGCCTTCATCTGGATGCGACTCAGGATACGTATGAACAGTAATATGGCTTTTATCCATTTGGGCTACTACTGAACCAGGAATCGGACCTGGAGATTCCTCAAATGCTTCAGTCTCTGCCTCATCAACAGGACCTTCTGAGACTAGAATCGTCACACTTGCTCCTTGCGGAATATAGTCCTGCTTCGCAACATTTAAAATATGGGCGCCGATAATATCTGCTACATTTGACAAAATATTCGTTAGCCGTTCAGCATTATAAACCTCATCAATATATTCTAAATAAGCATCCCTCTCCTCTCTCGTTTTCGTATAGCAAATATCATACATATTAAAGCTTAATGATTTCGTTAAATTATTAAATCCATGTAGTTGGACAATTTGTCTCGGTGTTAGGTTCATAACCAAATCCCCTTTGTGTTTGTATAAATCCCATGTTCTTATATTTTTTTGAAAACATAATATTATGCATAAAAAAACAAAGGAAACCTTTTCAATTATGATGTTCTAAACAATAATTACCTTTAATATACCGGGCATCAAATAAGATGCGATAACAGAAATGAAATGAAGCATAATAACGCTCCTAATAACAAAAAAATGGGGAAGAGAATAAAATTTTCAAACTATTAGGAGCCAAATAATAAAATCCTTTTTATGAGTTTGCTTATTTAAATTGTTGGCATAATTGAAAGAATCGCCAATGCTAAAAGCGAAGAAATAATGGGGATTCAGGAAAAAACAATGTCTTCATAATTTATTATGGCTCTTTAAAGGTGAAAGGATTCTAATCGCTTTTAACGGAGAATTTGCCCTTGTTATGCTTATCTTCATACTCATTAAGAAGGAAAACAATCCCTCGATAGGGAATTTAACTATGTAAAACGAGAAACAGGGGGCTAAATATTTTGAAATACGATGTGATTGTGATTGGAGCTGGACTGGCCGGTTTAGTCGCCACTGCTGAGCTAGCTGAAGCAGGAAAAAGGGTACTACTCCTTGACCAAGAGCCAGAAAGTTCGATGGGCGGACAAGCTTGGTGGTCATTTGGCGGACTTTTTCTAGTTGATTCACCAGAGCAAAGAAGAATGGGAATTAAAGATTCTAAAGAATTGGCATGGCAGGATTGGTTAGGCACTGCTCGTTATGATCGGGAACACGATGAAGACTATTGGGGGAAAAAATGGGCGGAAGCCTATATAGATTTCGCTGCAGGCGAAAAAAGAGAATGGCTCCATCAAATGGGAATTCGTTTTTTCCCGGTTGTTGGTTGGGCGGAGCGTGGCGGATATTTAGCTGAAGGGCACGGTAACTCAGTTCCACGTTTTCATATTGTATGGGGCACAGGTCCAGGCATCGTAAAGCCTTTTGAAAAGAAAGTGAGAGAAGCCATACTTGCTCAACTTGTTGACTACAGACCTCGCCATAGGGTCAATGAACTTATTAACAACAATGGTACAGTTGTTGGGGCAAGAGGGGATATTTTAGTTTCTAGCAGTGCCGCACGTGGAGAAGAAAGCTCCCGGGAGAAAATTGGAGAATTCGAATTTCATGCTGAAGCTCTTTTAATCGCAAGTGGAGGGATCGGAGGAAATTTCGAGCTGATTCGCAAAAATTGGCCTACTCGCCTAGGCGAACCTCCCAAAAAGATGATTTCAGGAGTACCTGCACATGTTGATGGAAGAATGCTTGCCATTACAGAACAAGCTGGGGGAAGAATCGTCAATCGAGATCGAATGTGGCACTATACAGAAGGGATTAAAAATTGGAATCCAATCTGGCCCAACCACGGGATTCGCATCCTTCCTGGGCCTTCTTCCATTTGGTTGGATGCTAAGGGAAATCGCTTCCCCACTCCTATCTTTCCTGGTTTTGATACGCTAGGTACACTCGAGGCCATACAAAAATCAGGCTACGATTATTCCTGGTTTATCCTTACTGAAAAAATTATTGAGAAGGAGTTCGCGCTTTCCGGTTCAGAGCAAAATCCCGATCTAACTGAAAAAAGCATTAAACAAGTATTATCACGAATTCTCCCCGGTCCAACTGCACCAGTTAAAGCGTTTATGGAGAAAGGTGAGGATTTCGTCATCGCCAAAACACTCCCAGAATTAGTTGCTGGTATGAACAGACTAAGTGGAGAAAATCTGCTTCATGTCACTCATATTGAAAAACAACTGAGTGCAAGAGATCGGGAGATCGATAATAAATTCACAAAAGACTTACAAATTACTGCCATTCACGGTGCACGAAATTATATCGGAGATAAGCTAGTCCGAGTCGCAAAACCCCATAAAATTTTAGACTCAAAAAATGGACCGTTAATAGCAGTGCGCTTAAATATTGTTAGTCGCAAAACACTCGGTGGTCTTCAAACTGATCTTGCTGGACGTGTTTTAGGTAAAGATGGAACCCCAATCCAAGGACTCTATGCAGCTGGTGAGGTAGCCGGTTTTGGTGGTGGCGGCATACACGGCTATCGATCGCTTGAAGGAACCTTTGTTGGTGCCTGCCTTTTTACTGGAAGGCAAGCTGGACGTGCTCTAGTAAAAGTACTAAAGTCATAATGTAGCTGAAGGAACAGCTCGTCTCATAATCAGCGAGGCTATGTTTAAGTATGCCTACTTTATTTCGGTAAGCGGCAATCTTTTTTGTATCATAGAATGAAGTTTGCTTATTGTTAATATGGAATGCATTAGGTGGAAAAGGGTACTTTTAAGAGCACCCTTTTTCTTATACGGTTATCGTTGCTGGCGGATCTTTTTTAACAAAAAATAATTGAACTGCTGCCGCTGTAGCCACTATAGCAAGAGCAATTAGATCTGATTGCAGCCCTGAATCAATCAAGAGCAATGCTGCCCCCGCTAATAACATTCTCGCAATTGCGTTTGCTCTCCGGCCGACAAACCATCCTTGAATGCTGGCAGCGAGAAGATAAATCCCAATGGCTGCAGTAATACTTGCAACGGCAATACTTCCGACACTACCTACCATTAATATCTCAGGACTATAAACAAACATAAATGGAACGATGAAGGCGGCAATTCCTAATCTGAATGCTTCAACCCCTGTCTTCATTGGATCACTCCCAGCAATTCCGGCAGCAGCATATGCGGCCAACGCAACAGGAGGCGTGATAGCAGACATAACAGCAAAATAGAAAACAAACATATGGGCAAAGATGGGTTCAATTCCAAGGTTCATCAAACCAGGCGCAACAACAGAAGCTGCAACAGCATAGGCTGCAGTCGTAGGCATCCCCATTCCTAAAATAATCGAAATTAGCATTGCAAACACCAGTGCTAGTAATTCACTGCTGCCAGCAATTGAAAAAAGCATTGAACTAAAACGTAAACCCAATCCAGTTAAAGCAAGCACACCAACGATAATTCCAGCACAAGCACAAACGGCTAAAAGTTGAATAGTATTTTTCATACCTAACTCAAGGGCCCCGATTACCTTCATTAATCCCATTCTTGTTTCCTTGCTAAAAAAGCTTACGACAAAACAAGCAATTATACTGTACGTCCCAGACATAATCACTGAATAGCCATTAAGCAAAAGCCCAATTAAAACAAGTATGGGGATAAATAAGTATGCTTTTTTTGCGATATCTTTAAACTTTGGCAAATCTTTTCTAGGAATTCCCTTCATTCCTCTTTTAACTGCTTCAAAATCTACCATTAAGAACACTGATAAAAAATAGAGCAATGCCGGAATCGTTGCTGCAATGACAATTTCGCTATAGCGGATTCCAGTGATTTCTGCCATTAAAAACGCACCCGCACCCATGATTGGGATCATAATTTGTCCACCAGCCGATGCTGTTGCTTCAGTAGCAGCTGCAAACCTTGATTTATAACCAACTCGCTTCATCAGTGGAATCGTTAAAGAACCTGTTGCCACTGCATTTCCTGCTGAAGTTCCATTCATCATTCCCATTAAACCGCTTGAAATAACAGCGACTTTCGCAGGACCTCCACGTAAACCGCCTGCAAGAGAAAAAGAAAAGTCAATAAAGAAACGACCCACACCGGATTTTTCAAGAAAAGCTCCAAAAATGATAAATAATAAAATATATTTAGATGACACATCAAGCGTTACACCAAACACGCCATCCAGACCGTAAATATAAGTGGTAAACCGCTCAAGACTATATCCGCTATGGTGTAGAATACTTGGAAGATATGGTCCAATAAAAGCATATAAAATAAAAATTCCAGCTAATATTGGCAAAGTCCAGCCACTTGTTCGCCTTGTTAACTCTAAAACGAGTAAAATCCCGACAAGTGAAACAACAAAATCCATTGTTGTTGGCATTACCCCAAAACGAAAGAGAATTTGTTGCAAATTTAAATAAATATAGATAAACACACCGATACTGGCAGCAACTAAGAGCCAATCAAGCATATGCACTTTTCCTTGTGCCTTTTTCCAACCTGGAAAAAGCAAAAACCCTAAGATGCAGCCAAATAATAAATGAGCTGCACGAAAAATCCATGGATCGACAGGGTGTAAATTCAAAACCCAAAGATGATATAAGGCACCAATTACAGCGATAATCGTAAAAATGAAGCCAAGTTTGCTTCCAAATACTCTGCCAGGGGCTGAACTTTCCAGCATTTCTTCTTGATGCTCTGCTTCCCCAAGCATTGCCATGACAGACTTATCTTTCGTTTGTCTCATTTCTTCTCTCTCCAACTTTTGCACCTCCATAGATGAGAATGCCTATCCCCACAGAAGGATAGGCATCCTACCACCATTATTTTTCCCACTCAGGCGGATAAACAGATTCCGGTAACTCTATACCAATCTCTTCATAATATTTAATCGCCCCTGGATGTAAGGGAACATCCTTATTGATCGTAATATCTTCCGGGTCCACTTCTTCCATCGAAGCATGCGTTTGAACCAATAAATCTTTATTTTCGTGGTAGGCCTTTACTAACTCATACACAAAATCAATATTCGCATCTTTACGCACGACACCAAAATTAAACATCCCTACCGTTTCAATATCCTCTTCTAAGGAATCATAAGTATCAGCTGGGACGGTAAATGGGAAGAAATAAGGAAATTCCTCAATCACCTTCTCTCTCTTATCACCATCAATTCCAAAGAAAACAATCTCCCTCTGCACTTCAACCTCTTGAACAGCGGGGATTGGAATTCCAGCAGCGTAACCGATAATGTCAAGCTGCCCATCCATTTGTTGCGATCCCATATCACTTGCACCAGCAAATATATTTTCAGTATCTAATCCTAAAACATCATGAATTAATGGAACATACGTTGCCGATGTACCTCCTGAAGGACCAACACCTACACGCTTCCCTTTAATATCGTCCAAGCTATTAACTCCTGCACTTTTTAAAGCCCACCAGTGGATCGGTGTTGTATACATCGGAAAAACAATTCTTACATCCTCCAGTTTATTCCCTTCTGTCCAATCACCAGTCCCAGTATACCCTTCATAAGCTGGCCCAAGCGTTACAAGTCCAATATCTTGATCACCTGCTTGTAGTAACTGCATGTTATGTACAGGTCCTCCAGTAACTTCAACATTTGCGCTTACACTAAGTTCTTGTTCCAATAATGTAGCTAAACCCGCGCCTACAATATTATAAGCTCCTCCTTGTGAAGCAGTTCCTATTTTCACAGTCGTTGGATAATCTTGATAATGAATCTCTCCTCCGTCTGTCTCCGTACTCGAAGATGAACTCCCTCCATTGCTGCATGCTGCTGTCATAATAAAACTCATTCCTACAGCAATTGTTAACGCTTTCTTTTTCCAGTTCAATTGTTATTCCCCCTTGATTTGTTGTTGAACCTCATCCACTTTATGCTTTGGAAGATTCTTTATATAGTCAGCTCCAAACCTTGCCTCAAATTGTTGGTAAATAGGCTTGAAGACATTCCCCCAGCTATGTTTTTCTTCACTTGTTAAATGGTAAATCTCAATGCAATCACAATTTTTTAACTCTCTCAGCGCTTCCTCATTTAAGTCCTTCGCTATTTTGTATTGCCATTCTGATACTTCCTTCATTGCCTCATGCAATATTATTTTTATATCTTTAGGGAGACTTTCCCAAAATTCTTGGTTCATCAGGATGACATAACCAAGATAACCGTGATTACTGATGGTCAAATAGCTTTGTAAAAAATGCAAATTTTTACTAACAATGTTTGAAAAAGTATTTTCCTGTGCATTCATTTCTCCTCTTTCAAGCATTTGATAGACTTCATTAAAAGAATTTGCCTGCGTCATGGCATTCAACTCTTTAAATTGTTTAGAAATAACTGAACTTGGCATAATGCGAAATTTCAACCCTAAAAAATCCTTAGGTTCATGTAATGGTCGAATGCTATTTGTCATTTGTTTAAAGCCATTATCCCAAATTCCTACCGGATGAAACCCCTTCATTTCTAGCTTTCGAAATAAAATTTCACCCATGTGACCGCTTAAAAAGTCCCTCACTTCTTCATTTTTTTCAAAAGCAAAGGGTAGATCGAAAACCTCCCACTCTGGAGCCACATTCGAAAGCTTCGACATCGCAGGAGCAATCATCTGAATGTCTCCCCTCAATAAAGCTTTCATTTCTTCACCATCTCGATAAAGATAGCCATTTGGAAACACTTGAATCTCAACTTGACCATTTGTTCTTTCTTTGACGAGCTCTGCCAATCGCCTTGCAGCCAAACCTTTCGGCGTATTCTCACCGACAATATGAGAGAAAGCAATCACAATTCTTTCTTCCTTGCTAAGCTGTTCATGATCAACTGGATAATCAGTTGTTTGGCAAGCAGCAAGGATAATGAGAACAAAGGCTAAAAGAAAGTTAAAAATATGAGGATGCAATCTTCATATCCTCCTAGTTCTTGTAATAATGAAGCTTAATGATCCTTTCCGCAAAAATTAATCATTTTTCTGATTATTTAGATTATAAAAAAATCTGAATACCTCGACAATAAAAGACCATAAAGGTATTTATGGTCTTTTTGGTCTTTCATATTAATATTGATTTGTTATTGCTTTGAAGAAATTTAATTGGCTATTATCACTTAGCTTAAACAATAGTAATAATGGCTTGGTCTCCCGACACTTCCATATTGGATTTCAAACTGAACCTTTCCCCTCTGAACAAGGTAATCTAAATATCTTCTAACTGTCACCCTTGCCATTCCTAAAACGGAAGCAAGTCTATCTGCAGTAACTGGTTCGTTTTGCTCAATTAATGTCCGCAGTATTTGTCTCATCGTCTTTTCGCTCAATCCCTTCGGAAGATACTCCTGCTCTAATTTCATTTTTTTCATTTCATCGATATCTTCCTGTCTGAGATCGGAGTCATCGCGAAGTTTTTTCCACATTTTCTCGTACGAATCCATCGCTGCCCTAAAGCGATCGAAGCGAAAAGGTTTCACGATATAATCAACAGCTCCCATGCGAAAAACCTCGTGAATCGTTTTTGAGTCTCTTGCGGCTGTTATCATAATGACATCAGTCGGAAGCTCCATCTCACGAATACTTTTTAATACCTCGCTTCCAGACTTATCTGGGAGAAACATATCCAATAAAACAAGGTCCGGTTTTTTCATTGAAATAAGATTTAACCCTTCATTTCCCGATCTTGCACTGCCATCTAATAGAAAAAAAGGTACTTTCTCTAAAAAGCCTGCATTAACCTCTAAAACCATCGGATCATCCTCAATGATAACAACTTTTATCATCCAGTTCTCCCCCTCTCAACAATAATGGTTATATTCGTGCCCACGCCAACTGTTGATGTAACATTAATTTGCCCGTCATGATTCTCGACAATATTTTTCACGAGAGCAAGTCCAATCCCACGTTCTTCTCTCTTTTTTGTACTATAGCCATACGTGAATATATCGCTTAATCGGTCAGCTGCAATCCCTGCTCCGTTATCCTTAACAGAAATTAATAGTTTCGTTTCATCCCCCTGAATCAAGCATTCTACTTGAGGTTTTTTCATTTTGTCGCTAAAGGACTCAAATGAATTTTCGATTAAATTGCCAACAATCGTTACAAGCTCCCCAGAGCTAAACCCATCGACAAGTTCATAAAGATAGCTAGCATGGTCAATCTTAAAGTCAATATTCAATTCACGAGCACGTGATTTCTTCCCAATTAACAGACCAGAAACAGGATGGTTATTAATTGCTTCCTTTAAAAACTGCAATATATTTTCCTCAATTGTTGTTTCTTCAATAATAAATTCCAACGCGTCCTCCGTTCTATTTAATTGAATTAGTCCTGCAATGCTATGAAGCTTATTCATATATTCATGGTTTTGCGCTCGTAAAGCATCAACAAGCGTTTTGGCACCTGTAAGCTCCTCTGCTAATCGGTTTGCTTCTGTTCGATCAGTCATCGTAATAAGCGATCCGGCAAATTTACCTTTAACGATAATATTGAAAAGCGAAATCAAATATGTTCTATTATTCAATACGATATTTCTATTCATATTTTGCTGATTTTGATCCTTCAATAACGTGACCATGGTCTTCCACGTAGTCGGAAATATGTCTGATAAGTGCATCCATCGCCTCTTGTCTTCTATCACCAATTCGGTATATTGCTTCGCCAACCTATTCATAAAGGTGATTTTTCCATTTTCATCAACCGTAATAATTCCCATATCCATTGCCTGCATAACAGCAGAGCGCTCCTCTACCATTCTCGCAATTTCATAAGGCTCCATATTTAATGTCTGTTTTTTTATGTGATTAGCCAAGATGAGCGAGCCTCCAAGTCCAACCGAGAGCCCCCACAAAAGTGAAAGTAAAATATTATTGCGATATTCTCCTAACAAAGATTGAAAGGTTGGCAATAGAATTCCTACAACAGCCACCCCTACTTGTTTCACACCTTCTTCATCCATAATTGGAACAAAGGCACGAACCGAATAACCAAGGGTCCCTAACGCCTTTGAAATATATTCATGTTCTGCTAAGGAAGCATTTTCATCACCCCCTACAAACGGCTTCCCAATCTGTTCCTCAGAAGGATGAGAATAGCGGATTCGATTCATATCAAACACTACAATGTAATTTACCTTCGTAGAAACCCTTGTTCTTTCTACAATTGGTTGAATGACCTTCTCCCCGTTGCTTTTTCCGACATTATTTTTGATCTCTGGCATTTGCGCAACTGTTCTCGCAATCGCCATTGTACGTTCACCAAGTTCTTTCTCGAGTACTTCCGAATATCGGTACACCATAATCCAACCGCTCGTAACAATGGACACGGAGACAACGATAAAGGACATTAACAGCATCTTCGTCCGTAAACCAATGTTCAAGACATCACTTCCTCTTAATATGAAAAAAATGGTAGTCATTTAGATTATACATAAATAAATTGTAAGTGTTTTCATATTTTTAAAAAATAGGGCATTCAGAGGAGGGGGAATAAAAGAAAAAGCTATCTCCTCCTCCTTTTACATGGGATCAGAAGCTAGCTCTTATCTTTATAGCAATTTTGAACTCTAGTTAACCCAAGAATCTTTTACTTTTTTACACAAAGAGCCATCCATTCATCAATTTGGTGAGATTGAATTTTGCCAGAACTAATTTGAATTAAGAAATATTCTTTAAACTCTTCCGGTGCATTCAATAATAATTGTTCAACTTCGTCCCGCTGCTGCTGATTTTCGGTAGTACGTGCGACCCAATCGGAAAATAAAAATTTTTTCTTTTTCTGCTCGGATCTAACTTCATCAAGGCCATAAGCCTGAAAAAGTGTTCTCCACTCTGAAATAGAAAGGCATCGGACATGGCTCGTATCCCTCAATTTTTCCACTTGATTCATAAATGCGCCTTTTTCAGAATCAGCCGGAGCAATATTATCAATTAATAAAAATTTCCCTCCCGGCTTAAGTACCCTGTTTGCTTCACTAATAAAATCATGCGGATTAGGAAAATGATGGGGAGCAATTCTACAAGTCACAGCATCAAATGTATTATCTAAAAAAGGCATTGATTCTGCATCTGCGACAATATAGTGGATATTTTTAAATTGTGCTTTTAAATGCGCTGCCGTGTTGCTCAACATTTCCTTTGTCAAATCGGTCGCAAAAACAGTAGAGACTTTCGCAGCCAATGTCCTCGCCACATGTCCTCCACCTGTAGCAACGTCCAGAACAACCGAATCATCTTTAAGATTCAACCATTCCAATATTAACGGAAGGTCATCTCCTTTTGAATGAGTAGTACTCGTCACATATTTCTCAGCGTTTTTTCCAAAAATACTTTTCACCAACTCTTTAGCTTCATAATCTTTCAGTGTCACCAGTCCCTTCTGTCCATTAAATTGCTCACGCATAGTCTAACACTTCGAGACTGATTTGCAGGATTCCTGCTTGGCGAAAAAGATGTTTAGCTATAACCTTCTTACACAACAGCAAAAAGGCCAGCAGCGTGCTGACCTTTTTAAGCATACATCTTATCTTCCTGCTCCTTTTTAAAGAAGCTTCGCATGGCGTGGAATACATCGGCTTTTTGCTTGAGGATATAATAACGGAAGTCTTCATTTTTGATGTTTTTGTACGCAGACATGAGGGTTGAATGGCGGTTGTATTGATTTACTTCTCCATACCCAAACATATTGGATACCTTCATGATTTGTTCAACAAGCTTGACACATCTGGCATTATCAGAAGTTAGATTATCTCCATCTGAAAAATGGAATGGATAAATATTATATCTAGTTGGATTGTATTTCGACTCAATTAGCTCCAATGCTTTTCGGTAAGCAGATGAACAAATTGTTCCTCCACTTTCTCCTTTAGAAAAAAAATCTTCCTCGCTGACAACCTTCGCTTCAGTGTGATGAGCAATAAACTCAATTTCCACTGTTTCGTACTTCGTTCGTAAAAATCGGGTCATCCAGAAAAAAAAGCTGCGTGCCATATACTTTTCCCATATCCCCATCGAACCACTAGTGTCCATCATGGCAAGGACCACCGCTTTTGATTCGGGCTTTACGACCTCATTCCAAGTTTTAAATTTTAAATCCTCACGATAAATCGGATGAAAGCTCGCCTTTCCAGTCATCGCATTACGTTTGAATGCAGCCATCATCGTTCTTTTCTTATCGATATTTCCCATTAACCCTGTTTTGCGAATATCATTAAATTCAATGTGCTCTACCACAATATTATCCTGCTCTTTCGCTTTCAAATTAGGAAGTTCGAGCTCTTTGAATAAAGCTTCTTCAATGTCCATTAACGAAACTTCTGCTTCAAAGTAATCTTCACCTGCTTGATCTCCTGCACCTTGGCCTTTCCCAGGTCCTTTTTGGCCACTTGAACCGTCTCTTGCAACCACGTCACCTACTTGGCTGTCCCCATCACCTTGACCAACATGCTTGTTCTTATCATAGTTGTAGCGAATTTTATATTCATCCAATGAGCGAATCGGTATTTTCACCACTTCCCGCCCATTTGACATCACGATATTTTCTTCAGTTATCAGGTCTGGTAAATTATTGCGAATCGCTTCTTGGACTTTTTCCTGATGACGTGTTTGATCATCGTGGCCTTTGCGGTGGAGGGACCAATCTTCCTTCGAAATCACAAATTGATGATTATTAGCATCAGTCATTCTAACCCCTCCTTATTTTTGTGCTTATAAATTCACCTAAAATATTCGATTGGCAATTTTTCAAAGAGAATAGGGAAATAAATTCACACTTTTCCACTTCCATGCATACAATATCTCGGGTCTTTCATGCTAAATGGAAAATGGTGATTACTCTATCCTATGCAGTAATCATAAATAATTTACAAATTATTTCGACAAATAATCAATTCGCCTATAAAATTGGACAACTTTCTTTACAGCTTTAGTAAGCTAAGAAAAGCAGATTTCAAAAAAGCTGCACACATCATCCCTAAAATTTACTTACTTATACAAAAAATGCTAACATGGCTGTGCATCGCCTATTCGGACTTCATTCACTTGCTCTTTACCCCTTCCGTCGAATAAAATACCTATTCGGACTTCACCCACTCCATTTTACTCCTTGCGATCGAATGCCTCACTTTTACGGACTCCACTCGCTTCCTTTAAATGCGTTATAGTCAAACACACCGCTGCTGTTTTAGCCTTGTAAATAAAGTAGAAATAGGCCGGCATGAGTTCGGTTGAATACCGCATCATACCAGCCAATTAGTCGCTTAATATTAAATTCAAACGAGCTTTAACGATTTAGTAGGCTTCCAACATAGCGTAAAAGCTCATTGGCGGAAGTGGAGTTGTAGCCGTGCTCATCAATTAAGCGCGCTACTACTTCATTAACCTTTTTCAATTGCTGTTCATCTGGAGTTTTGGTTGAAGTGGTAATTTTCACAACATCCTTTAAGTCTGCAAATAGTTTTTTCTGAATGGCCTCACGCAGTCGATCGTGAGAGTTATAGTCAAATCTCTTGCCTTTGCGGGCATATGCGGAAATTCGGATTAGGATTTCTTCACGAAAAGCTTTTTTGGCATTTTCTGAAATTCCAATTTGTTCTTCAATCGAACGCATAAGCTTTTCATCTGGATTAATTTCTTCTCCAGTTAATGGATCGCGAAGCTTAATTTTATTACAATATGCTTCAACATTATCTAAATAATTGTCCATTAATGTTTTCGCCGATTCTTCATACGAATAAACAAATGCTTTTTGTACTTCTTTTTTGGCAATATCATCATATTCTTTCCGGGCAACAGAAATAAAGTTTAAATAGCGTTCTTTTAATTCATCGGTTATCGAAGGGTGCTGATCAAGCCCCTCTTTTAATGACCGTAAAACATCCAAAGCGTTAATGGATGTCATTTCTTTACGAATTATCGTTGATGAAATGCGGTTAATGACATAGCGAGGGTCGATGCCACTCATGCCTTCATCATTATATTCTTTTTTAAGCTCCTCTACGTCAGCGGAATTGAAGCCTTCGACATTTTGGCCATCGTAGAGTCTCATTTTCTTAACGAGGTCGATATCACCTTTCTTCGGTTCCTTTAGACGCGTTAATATCGTGAACATCGCTGCAACCTTTAACGTATGTGGGGCAATATGCACATTCGAAACATCGCTTTCTCGAATCATTTTTTCATAAATTTTTTCTTCCTGACTAACCTTTAAGTTATAAGGAACGGGCATCACAATAATCCTTGAATGCAATGCTTCGTTTTTCTTATTCGAAATAAACGAACGATACTCTGTTTCATTTGTGTGGGCAACGATAAGTTCATCCGCTGAAATTAATGCAAATCGGCCAGCTTTAAAATTCCCTTCTTGCGTTAATGAAAGCAAGTGCCATAAAAATTTCTCATCACATTTAAGCATTTCTTGAAATTCCATCATCCCGCGATTTGCTTTGTTGAGCTCCCCATCAAAGCGATAGGCTCTTGGGTCTGATTCGGAACCATATTCAGCAATCGTAGAAAAATCAATGCTCCCCGTTAAATCAGCAATGTCCTGTGATTTCGGATCAGAAGGACTGAATGTTCCAATCCCGACTCGTTTGTCCTCGGAAAAGAAGATTCTTTCCACAATTACATCTTCAATCCGCCCGCCATATTCTTTATCTAAGCGCATCGTATTAAGGGGAGAAAGATTTCCCTCGACTCGAATTCCATACTCATCAAAGAAGTCCTGACGAAGATGATGTGGAATTAAATGCAATGGATCTTCATGCATCGGGCATCCTTTAATGGCATAAATAGCTCCTCGATCTGTTCGAGAATACGCCTCCAAGCCTCTCTTCAACATTGCTACTAGCGTCGACTTCCCTCCGCTAACCGGTCCCATTAATAAAAGGATTCTCTTTCGGACATCAAGTCGCTTTGCAGCTGGATGAAAATATTCTTCCACCAGTTTTTCCAATGCTTCTTCCAAGCCAAACAGCTGATTACTAAAAAATTGATATTGATTCTTCCCATCAACTTTTTCTACTCCTGCATCTTTTATCATATTGTAAACGCGTGAATGTGCTGATTGGGCTACCCATGGCTTTTCTTTAATAATCTCTAGGTACTCTGCAAAAGTCCCTTCCCATTTCAACTTTTCTTCTTCATGTCTTTGCATCTCAATTTTTTTTAAAATATCCATAAGGACCCTCCCCTGTAGCTTGATCAGAGACGATTAATATAATCTATGCGAGCTACTGAGCGAACATGCGAAAACAAGAAGGAGTTTTATGAACACTGGAATGGAAAATCCTTCGCAGTACAGAAATAATCGGCTGTCAAAAAAAATCCATACTTAACATTCACACTTTTAAACGGATAGGCTATAATAAGTTTATATGTTATTTTTGCTATCGTTTTTTTTGGCTAGACTTTGTTACACTATGGTTGAAAAAAGATTTTTTACTCATTTTGTTATCCGACAAGATTTCACACGTAATGAGTAAAAAATCAGCACCGCCAGCTAACAAAACCTATGAATAAAATCTATTTTTAAGGGGGCATACATACGTGAAACTAATTCTAATTCTTGGGGTTATGGTTGCATTCCTATCAGCTATCTTCACAGCTGGCTACAACGATAAGCCAGGTGCGAATAAATAATTTTTGCTGTATATAAAAGCTGCTGAGTAAGCTCAGCAGCTTTTTATTATCTTAATTTCAATTTCTGCCCTTCAACAAAATCCTTCATATACATACGTGATTGTTTTTCAAGCATTGTTCCCATTTGCTCTGTCCAAGTGTCACTTCTTTTTCCATCTGTTCTTTCTAGATAATATTTTTTAATGATTTCATTATATTCCTTCAACTCATCAATTAAGGTTTGGGTATCCACTTCATATGTATCTTCGTGGTATAAATGCTTAAAAGGCAATCTTGGCTTTTGAGCAGACAGATTCTCTGGATACCCTACAGCCAATCCAAATAAAGGAATTACTCTTTGCGGTGTTTTTAGTAATTTCACAACCTCTTCAAGATGATTGCGAATCCCACCAATATAGCAAATTCCTAATCCCATCGATTCAGCGGCAACCGCAGCATTTTGGGCAGCCAAGGCGGCATCAATGAGAGCAACCATAAATTTCTCCGTACTTTCAAGCGAAGGTTCAACATCTTTCCCTTCTAATTCGCCAATGAGTGTATGACGATATAAATCAGCACAGAAGACAAAGAAATGACCATTCTTTTCTACATAGGATTGCTGTCCAGCGAGCTCTGCTAATTTCTTTTTCTTCTCCTTATCTGTCACACCGATAATCGAATAAGCTTGAATAAAGCTTGACGTCGAAGCAGCCTGAGCACTTGCGACAATAGCTTCAATTTGCTCTTTTGACAACGGTTTATCCTCAAATTTACGGATTGAGCGATGATTTAAAATCGTTTCAATTACCTTGTTCATTTCAATTTCCCTCTCTTTCAGCTTAACTTAATATCATTCAATCAAATATAATCTGCAGATACAAATATTACGATTTCAGAACGTTCAATCACTTTCTAGTTAAGTTGAGCAACAAAGTATGGATTACTTTTAATGTGTAAATAACTATGATGTTGTCTATATTTTTATTAAATAAAACTTTGGAGGAGAAAGTTTTTGAGTCGCAATTTATGGTCAGGCATCTTTTTCGGACTTGGTTTGGTCGCTTTTCTTGATGAAGCTATTTTTCATCAAATCTTACATTGGCATCATTTTTATGATAAAAGTACATTAAGCATTGGCTTGATTTCTGATGGCCTTTTTCACGCATTGAGTTGGTTTGCGACCATTGGAGGTTTGTTCCTGCTTGCCGATTTACGACGAAGAAACGAATTTGTCTTAAAAGGTTGGATAGGAGCTGTATTACTTGGGGGTGGGGCATTCCAATTATATGATGGATTAATTCAGCATAAATTAATGAAAATCCATCAAATTCGCTATGTGGAAAATGTCATCATTTATGATCTCATTTGGAATTTTATTGCCATCATCATGATTTTGTCTGGCCTCCTTCTCATTATAAAAACAGGGAAATCAAGCAGAGGGGCAACCGATCATGCACAATGAACACAACTTGCAAAAATTCAACTATGACTTGCTTCTTGCTGCACCGTTTTTACTATTGATACTCGCCTATATTTTCGCTGTCTTTCGCTCCAATCAACATTATAAACATTGGCCGCTTTACCGCATAATAGCTTGGAAAATAGGGATCTTTAGCGCAATGACAGTCGTTATAGGCCCTTTAGCAGATCGAATTCACATCGATTTTGTTGCACATATGGTTGGACATTTACTCCTTGGGATGATTGCTCCACTATTAATCGTTCTTTCTGCACCAATGACACTTTTGCTGCGTTGCATCCCTGTAAATCAAGGACGGCAGATCACAAAGCTTTTAAAAAGGCTGCCCGTAAAGCTCTTGACCAATCCCATCATCGCATCACTTCTCAATATGGGCGGATTATGGTTGCTCTATAGTACTAAGCTCTATTCAATGATGCATCAAAATTTAATTTTGTATATTTTCATTCATATACATGTTTTTATCGCTGGGTATCTGTTTACAGCCTCGATGATTTATATTGATCCGACCCCTCAAAGAAAAAGTTATATATATCGTGCGGTCATCTTCATTCTCGCTACTGCCAGTCATGGGATATTAGCAAAATCTATTTACCTTAATCCGCCTCCCACCGTTTTAGCTCCTGAAGCAGAGAAAGGAGCTATGCTTATGTATTATGGAGGGGATGCTGTGGATATTATCATTATCATCCTCTTCTGTTTTCAATGGTACAAAGCTAGCAACCGCAAATCATCGCTGGCGAAAAAAACAGTCAAGATTTAAATGCAAATAAAAAAGCGTTCAAAGTTTTGAATTGCCCCCCAATTGTTAGGTGTGTCTAACAATTGGGGGGCAATTCATTTTTACTCTGATCGCTTTTACAATAATAATAGAACATTTTATTTAAGGTGCAAATACTCCTGCTGCCTTAACGCCTCATATACTAAAATGGCAGCCGTATTTGATAAATTTAATGAACGAACATTTTCATTCATCGGGATACGAAGGCAACGCTCTGGATTGGCCGCAATTAAATCTTTAGGGAGCCCAGTTGTTTCCTTTCCAAAAAGAAAATAATAATCTTGCTCCTTTTGACTGTAATCATATGCAGAATGAGGCTTCGTTCCAAATTTCGTTAAATAGAAAAACTCTCCACCAGCATTTTTTTCAAAAAATTCATCTAAAGAATCGTAATAAACAATATTTACATATTCCCAATAATCCAGTCCTGCTCGTTTCAACATTTTATCATCTGTTGAAAATCCCAACGGACGGATCAAATGCAAAGTTGTGTCCGTTGCTGCACAGGTCCGGGCAATATTCCCTGTATTAGCCGGTATCTCTGGTTGGTATAAAACTACATGCACTGCCACCAAAATTCACTTCCTCGTACTATTTCTCTATTTCTCCTAGAAAAGATCTAGCCATCTCTTTCTTAACGTGAGCATGAAAGCAACTAAACGAAAATGGCTTTTTACACACTCCACCCAGCTATTATAGCATCTTTTTTCTAATGAAGAAATTCAACTGTGATCATCCATAATATGAAGAAACTTATATTGAATATTAGGTGTATATGCTGTTGAATCTTCATAAGCCCAATATCTCATTCGGCTATTTGCCGTATTTGCATTAACAAGAGGCATTCCATCTTTATCCTTTGCTGTCACAATGGTTGTATGATCAAATCTGCCATCTCCTTGAAAGTCATAACAAATAACGTCTCCTCGTTCTAATTCTTTTGGGTCTTTTACTTCTTTGGCCCTTAAACCAGATTTCGCATTTGGCAAATACCAACGAAATGCATGTGCAACCGTCCAGCTATAGCTCCAACTCTTGTTCTGCATCCACCACCCTTTACTTCGATTAGGATATCCAGTCATTGGCGCTTCTCCAGCATGTAAACATTGGGAGATGTAATTCGTACAATTGACTTCAAATGATTTGAAAACCGGATTAAACTCATTCCACCACCGTTCTGCATATCTTACAGCCTTTAAGCGATCATATCGAAAATACGCCCGTTCATCACCATTAGTGAGTTCAGCAATTGTGAACGCTTCACGTACATTTGTCTGCGCAATTGCGACTTCATGATCTTCTATTAAAATTCCCTTAAAAAACTCGGCAAACCGCTCCTCCACTTCCTCTTCAAGATAAATTTGACCTTTATGGTTAATCACATATTGGAAATGAACTTGATAAAATACTTTTGAATACTCAAGCTCTTCCGATTGATGATTAATTTTTCCTGTTGCACGAGCCTTAACTATTTCACCTTTTCTTTTAGAAAGACTTTCTTTTTTTCTTTCTATTTTCTCACAAGTACTATGCCTAGAATTTGTTACACATTGTTTTACGCGTTTCATGAGATGTGCTTGCAGTTGCTCTTTCAAATCGAACACTCCTTTCATATCATATATATGAATACAGACATAAAAAGAGAAATTAAAAAAGGAACTCAAAAGAATGAGTTCCTAAATTTCCATACTCTTATTTTATTGCATAGCAACCCATACACTTTTCACTTCTGTGTAGTTGTTAAGGGCATAGGATCCCATTTCACGGCCAATTCCCGATTGCTTATAACCACCAAACGGAGAAGCAGCATCAAACGCGTTATAACAATTAACCCAAACCGTTCCAGCACGCAATTTATTAGAAATATAGTGTGCTTTTGCTACATCTCGTGTCCAAACACCAGCAGCTAATCCGTATTCACTATTGTTGGCACGATTTATTAATTCATCTAAATCGTCATACGGCATAGCTGAAATAACAGGTCCAAAGATTTCTTCCTTCGCAATGGTCATCTCATCTCGTACATCGGCAAAAATCGTTGGAGAAACGAAATAGCCCTGTTCCTGTGGTTTATTCCCACCAGTAACAAGCTGAGCTCCTTCATTAAGCCCTTTTTCTATATAATTTAATACACGATTTTGCTGTTCACTTGAAACAAGCGGCCCGATTTCTGTATCTGCATGAATACCGGCACCTTGCTTTATCTTCTCAGCATGAGAAGCCATATCAGCTACAACATTATCGAAGTCTTTCTTCTGAATAAATACTCTAGAACCGGCACAGCATACTTGACCTTGATTAAACATGACCCCATTAAGTGCACCAGGAATCGCTTTTGTTAAATCAGCATCAGGCAAAATAATGTTCGGAGATTTTCCTCCTAATTCTAAAGTTACACGCTTTAATGTTTTCGATGCATGCGACATAATTAACTTCCCAACCTCAGTCGAGCCTGTGAAAGCAATTTTATCGACTAAAGGATGATCTACCAACGGTTGTCCTGCCGTTTCTCCAAAACCAGGAACAACATTGATAACCCCTGGTGGAAAACCAGCTTCATCAATTAGTTCTGCTAAGTAAAGTGCTGACAGCGGAGTTTGCTCAGCTGGTTTAAGCACAACTGTACAGCCAGTTGCAAGGGCCGCTCCAAGCTTCCACATCGCCATAAGAAGCGGAAAGTTCCATGGGATAATTTGTCCGACTACACCAACTGCTTCGTGACGCGTATAGTTGAAATACGGTCCGTTAACAGGGATTGTCTGTCCGACAATTTTTGTCGACCAACCAGCATAATAGCGCATGTGCTCGATAGCGAGTGGAATATCCGCATTTGTTGTTTCACGGATAGGCTTGCCATTATCCAAGGTTTCTAATTGGGCAAGCTCCTCTCTATTCTCTTCCATTAAATCAGCAAGCTTATACATAAGTCTGCTACGTTCGGCAGCGCTCATATTAGACCATGGTCCCTCATCAAATGCCCGTCGCGCAGCTTTCACCGCAAGATCAATGTCCTCAGCTTCTGCCTCAAAGACGCAAGCTAACACTTCTCCAGTAGCTGGATTGTAGGAATCAAAAGTCTTCTGTGACTTGCTTTCAACAAATTCACCATTAATATAAAGCTTCTTTTTTCCTTGTAAAAACTTCTCTACTTTTTCTTTTACCCCTACTGCAAGTTGACTCATAAAATTCCTCCTCCAAAATTTAATATTTTATGTAACACTAGTTGTAAAATATTAAATCCCCAAATGTCAACGCTTACAATCAGATCGTAACACTACTAATCTTGTAAAATCAATGTTTAAAAATCGAAAAATTCTGATATTTAACGACATAAAACTACTACTATTTTATGAAATTTTCAAAAAATATAGAATTATTGATAATGGATTCGAACAAAAGAAGATAGCCACTGCAAGTGGCTATCTTCTTAACCTTGAATCAATTGTAGTCCTTTTTCAATTTCCAATAACACTTCTCGATCCGTTTCTTTTGCCATTGCTTCAAGTAACTCCTGTTCGGCCTTGTCACCGCCAATTTTCCCAAGTGCCCAAGCAGCAGTTCCTCTCATAACCGGCCTCACATCTTCTTTTAATACTGAGACTAGATCATTTACCGCTGTTTCATCCTTAAAATGAGCAAGGGCAATAATCGCATTGCGTTGAATCGGCTTTTTACCTCGCCATGAACCAGATAGCTGGCCATATTTCTCTTTAAAACGGCGATTACTAAGGTGTAAAAGTGGTTTTAACAGTGGTTTTACTACTTCCGGTTCCGCCTTCATTTCTTCATGAAAATGATAGTTCTTGCCTTTATTTTCTGGACAAGCTGTTTGACAAGAGTCACAACCATATAAACGATTGCCAATTTTTTCTCTAAACTCATCTGGAATAAATTCCTTTGTCTGAGTCAAAAAAGCAATGCACCGTTTAGCATTAATTTGACCTCCCTGTACTAGTGCACCAGTGGGGCATGCTTCAATACATTTATTGCACTCTCCACAGCGGTCCTCCATCGGTTTATCGGGAGTGAATGGAAGGTTTGTCATCATTTCTCCTAAATAAACATAGGAACCAAATTCAGGTGTAATAATCGAACAATTTTTTCCGCTCCAGCCAATTCCAGCTCTTTCTGCAACAGCACGGTCAACTAATTCACCAGTATCAACCATCGATTTACAATTCGCCTCAGGCACTTTAGCCCTTATGAAGTCCTCTAACTTCTGCAATCTTTCTCGCAAAATCACATGGTAATCAAGTCCCCAAGATGCTCGACAAAAAAGGCCACGTCTCTCCCCTTTCTTGCTCACAACTCGTTCACCCATTTTTGCAGGATAAGCCAATGCGATAGAAATAATCGAACGCGGATGATTCATCAATAATGCTGGATTTACCCTTTTTTCAATATCCGGTTCTTCAAATCCAGAATGATAACCTAATTCTTGTTGTTGAAGCAAGCGATTTTTCAACTCATCAAAGGTAGACGCAGTGGTAAAACCGATTTTGTCAATTCCGATCGTTTTACTATAGGCAATGATCTCTTGTTTCAATTGATCGTAGTTCATTTCAACTCCCTCCCTTCTTTAAGTGATCCATATATTAAGAAGCTCTTTATTGTGAAAAACCATATTCACTATGATAAACTATTTTCATTAGTTTTTGGAGGTGGAATGCTTGGAAATTAATCTATCCCCCCAGTTATACACACTTATCCCTGATTTTAAAATTGCGGTCATCCACTATCATAATATTGAAGTGGGGTCTTCTCCACAAATGTTGAAAGGAAGATTGCAGCTATTTCAGGAAGCCATTTTCTTTGATTTAGAAGAGAAAAATGTTGCAGACATATCAGAGATAAATGAGTGGAGAACGATTTTTAAAAAGACTGGAAAAGATCCGAATCGCTATCGCCATTCAGCCGAAGCACTTTATCGCAGAATAAAAAAACAGCATTATCTTCAGTCTGTTAATAGTGCAATCGATTTAAATAACTTCTTCTCCTTACAATATAAAATGCCTTTAGGAATCTATGATCTCAAATCTGTAAACGATAAAGTAACAATCCGTATTGGGGAAGATGGCGAAGAATATGAGGGTCTTAATGGTAGATTAAATCATTTAAGAGATATCATCGTGACTGCGGATAAGAATGGTCCCTTTGGTAGCCCATATATTGATTCAAAGAGAACCTCCGTATCGGATAAAACAAAAGAGGCGTTACAAATTATCTATTTATGCCCTTCTATGCAAGTCAATGATGCAAAGGAACTTGCTAAATCTCTTCAAAAAATGTTTCTGCAAATTCATGGAGGGACCGGAAGTTTAGAAATATTAAGTAGAGTATAAGCGGCTTTTGCTCCCAAAATAGGTCGGAGCCAACAGCAAATGCTGTTGGCTCCATTTTTATAATAAAAGGGGTAAAGCAGATGGTTGGTTCTCCCAAAAGAGAATGTTCTCATTTAATTAGACGGATGCTCCGATAAAAAGTTTCACTTTTTTATAAATAAATGGTTTTGTTTAACATTTTGTGCTCTTTTACTCTCTAAACTTTCAGTTTTACTGAAAGTTTTATCAATAAATCAATGCTGACATCGAACAAAGCCCAATAAATAAAGGTTCAACGTCAATTGTTGGGGTGAAGTAACTCTTACTTCGCCCTTACCCAATATGAACACCCACTTTTTTATACTTATGTGTTAATAAGATTTTAGCTCTAAAACGCTTAAAGCTTCGGAAGC
>NZ_JARGEJ010000440.1:0-338 GCF_029211245.1 Robertmurraya sp. DFI.2.37
AAACCACATATGTTCCAATGACGATTTTATTTTGAAAAATAGGAAAACAGGTAACATCAATATCGATAAACTCTTTATACCGCTTCATGATTTGTAAGTAAAAGCTGGTTAATTTTTCTCGATCATCTCTTAAGAAATACGTTTGTGTTCGATTTAATTCCGTATAGGAACAGATATCTTTCAATTCCAATTGCATCATTTCTTTTTTTGAATATCCTAATAAGGTTTGGCAAGCATTTTTTGTCTAAACGATTTCTCCTGACATATTAATGATGAAGTATGGATCTGAATTCTCTGAGAAAATGGAAAAATCACTGCCGATATTCATACTAATAAAT
>NZ_JARGEJ010000441.1:0-337 GCF_029211245.1 Robertmurraya sp. DFI.2.37
AAAAGAGTACCCATTCTATTGGATACTCTTTTTACTTTGCCCGGCAACGTCCTACTCTCACAAGGGCTCGTCCCCTCACTACCATCGGCGCCGAAGCTTCACTTCCGTGTTCGGTGTCGGCTGTCTATTACCTTCGGATCTCTTCGTCAGCTTCGTTCTTTCCGTCCTCGTGTACATCGTACACTCCGGGCTTCCCTCTCTCGCTTCCTCGACCTCCTCGGTTCTAGCCACCCTCCGGTTTCTGCTTTGATTTTACTGGCGTTTTATTTCTTGTCCTTTCGGACATTCAGATCAAAAAAAGAGTACCCATTCTATTGGATACTCTTTTTACTTTGCC
>NZ_JARGEJ010000442.1:0-337 GCF_029211245.1 Robertmurraya sp. DFI.2.37
GTACGGTTTGGGTAAACACCTCGTTGATTTCATTCTTCACCCGGTTGCGGAAACGGTTGATGGTAATGAAATCCGGTTTCTCATATCCGGCCAGCCAGATATAATGGATGTCACGGTGAAGGAGCTTTTCAATTTTCCGGCAGGAGTAGATGTTGTTCATATAGGCATACAGAATGACCTTGAGCATCATCCTGGGGTGGTAAGGGCTGCGCCCGCATTCCTTATACAGCTTTCTGAAACTTTCAAGATTCAAGCCCTCAACCAGGGCGTCAACCATGCGCACCGGATCGTTTTCTGCAATATCCTCATCAATTCTTTGAGGAAAAAGAACGGTTTG
>NZ_JARGEJ010000443.1:0-337 GCF_029211245.1 Robertmurraya sp. DFI.2.37
TGGCTCCTTTATTGACAAAGGTAAATCGTGAGGATTGTGTGGATTTTCTGGCAAGCAATATGAAAGCGGAAGTGAAAAATCGTTTTGGCAAAGTATCTGAACTGAAAAGACTGACGGATGATTATTTGTTTCTGCAAACCACCGGAAGTAGTTCTATGGAAATGAAACTGTTACCCTTGAATGATTCTGTAAAGGTGATTTGTGTAGTGAATACTGTTTGCGGTCCGGCTTGTGATAGTGAAGTTCGTTTTTATAATACGGACTGGCAGCAACTGGCGAAGGAGGATTTTATTCAGCTTCCCTCCGTCGGGGCTTTTTATCTGCCGGTGGATACGCT
>NZ_JARGEJ010000444.1:0-336 GCF_029211245.1 Robertmurraya sp. DFI.2.37
CCACCTGTTCCAGATGGGAAAATATTCGGTAGTGGAAGATTTCTCCTGCTTGAACAATGCCGTAGGCGACATCGTAATCGGCGACTATTGCCGGATAGGACTCGGCAATACGGTCATCGGTCCCATCCGGATAGACAACGGGGTCAATATTTCACAAAACGTAGTCCTGATAGGATTAGATCACAATTACCAGGATATCACTCAAGGCATCATCGAACAAGGTATCACCACTTCTCCTATCCACATCGGAGAACATACCATCATAGGAGCCAACGTGATTGTACTGCCCGGAATCACCATCGGCAAACATTGTTTTATCGGTGCCGGGTGTGTGGT
>NZ_JARGEJ010000445.1:0-336 GCF_029211245.1 Robertmurraya sp. DFI.2.37
TCCGGCTTGGTGATATCCGCATTCAGCTGGCGGATGTGGCTCCGCTTGATCCGGAGCATGAAACGGCCATCGAAAGAGTCGATGTCGGCCACCTTGTTTTTCTCGGAATAGAAATTCACGCCTAAATCAAGCAGCTGGCCTCCGATATCATATAAAGCCATATCGCTCTCACGCTCCCAATAAGCCATGTCATCCTGAAAGTTGGCGTTTTTCAGAAAGTTATCCTCCTCGGTCATCGTACTGACAACACTCTGCATGGCACTCTGCAGCATACCCTCCATCACCTCGAATTTCGTCCGGACATCCTCTCCGGTACGCAGACGGAAATCACCCAGC
>NZ_JARGEJ010000446.1:0-336 GCF_029211245.1 Robertmurraya sp. DFI.2.37
ATGGACGTCCCGCCTTTTATGGAAGTTTCGAAAAAAAACTTTTTCAAAAAAACTTTCGAAAACATTTGGCGGTTACGATAAAATCTCTTACCTTTGCATCCGCTTTCGGAAACGATGGCAAAACATAAATGAGAGTTCTTTGAAAGATTTAAGATAAACAAACAAGTAGTACAAGCCGGTGCACCGTATGTAATATATATATGGTGTACGGAAAAACAAGAACCGTCAATATTGATATTGATAGATTTGGAATCCTTGAGCAGATTATCAACTGAATAGTTGGAAAAAGATATTATTACAATGAAGAGTTTGATCCTGGCTCAGGATGAACGCTAG
>NZ_JARGEJ010000447.1:0-335 GCF_029211245.1 Robertmurraya sp. DFI.2.37
CGTCATGCACTTAGTCATCACAATATCCATTAATGCTGGATACTGTTGAATCACCTTGTAGATGATGGAAAATTGGTCTCGACGATACCTCGGGTATCGTTGGCTGATCTCATCCAAATAAGCAGCTACTTGTGTCTGATTTTCAAAGTAAGAGATTAGACGTTGCTTAAGCTCTTCAACCCCTTTGGAGCGATCACGAGTATGATGTCGGTTTTGAATGAGTTTTCCTTTTTCTGAGCTAATAAGGTGCTCGGCAATTACCTCACCATTTACTTTTCTGCGAATGACGAGCGTCTTTTGCTCTTCGCCTGTCGTTTCAATCCATACAAGATTCT
>NZ_JARGEJ010000448.1:0-335 GCF_029211245.1 Robertmurraya sp. DFI.2.37
GGGTGGGGATGGCCGGAGTAACAAATTCCGGATCGAGACAGGCACGTATTACATAATAAAGTGGCAATGGCTGGATCAATAGCAGACATGCCAATGCAAATATCCATTTGTCTTTCAGCCGGCAAGTCAGTGGCAGGATGAAACCTACTAAAGAATAAAGGACCAGCACTTCCGCTGTGAAAAAACTGGCATTGATATTACCTATCAGGAAAAGAAGAATTAACCGCCAACAAAAACGTAGACGGAAATCATTGCCCCGTAGGCGTTGGTTGTCATCTTGAATAAAAAAGCTAAAACCGAAAAGTAAAGCGAATATGGCGTATGCTTTTCCGCCG
>NZ_JARGEJ010000449.1:0-335 GCF_029211245.1 Robertmurraya sp. DFI.2.37
CCTCACTGAATCGTGAACTACGCCGCCGTACTTCCTTCCTCACCCATGAGGTATTCAACAAGTATCATACTGAAACCGAAATGATGCGTTATATCAAACGTTTGGAACGTAAAGATATCTCATTGGCACATTCCATGATTTCATTGGGTTCTTGTACTATGAAACTGAATGCCGCTTCGGAAATGCTCCCACTCAGCAACTTAGGCTGGATGGCTATACACCCGTTAGCACCTGAGGATCAAACAAAAGGCTATCAGACATTAATTAATAACTTAAGCGAGCAGTTGAAGGTTATTACCGGATTTGCAGGAGTCACTTTGCAACCTAATTCAGGT
>NZ_JARGEJ010000045.1:0-40375 GCF_029211245.1 Robertmurraya sp. DFI.2.37
TAACTGCGATTTATGTCCAATACGTCTTCCATTCGACCGCAAACTCGGGAGATTGACTTGATTTATGTCCAATACAGCTCTCATTCGACCGCAAACTCGGGAGATTAACTTCGATTCATGTCCAATATGACTTCTATTTGACCGCAAACTCGGGAGATTGACTTGATTTATGTCCAATACGTCTTCCATTTGACCGCAAACTCGGGAAATTAACTGCGATTTATGTCCAATACGTCTTCCATTCGACCGCAAGCTCAGGAGATTAACTGCGATTTATGTCCAATACGTCTTCCATTCGACCGCAAACTCGGGAGATTGACTTGATTTATGTCCAATACAGCTCTCATTCGACCGCAAACTCGGGAGATTAACTTCGATTCATGTCCAATACGGCTTCCATTTGACCGCAAACTCGGGAGATTGACTTCATTTATGTCCAATATGACTTCGATTTGACCGCAAGCTCGGGAGATTGACTTGATTTATGTCCAATATGACTTCTATTCGACCGCAAGCTCGGGAGATTGACTTGATTTATGTCCAATACGACTTCCATTCGACCGCAAACTCGGGAGATTGACTGCGATTTATGTCTAATACGACTTCCATTTGACCGCAAGCTCGGGAGATTGACTGCGATTTATGTCCAATACAGCTCTCATTCGACCGCAAGCTCGAAGGAATGAATTGTTTCGTGCCTAATCCCTAAAGTTTGTTAGCCAGCCAAGCATCCAAAAAAACCCTTGCAATCTTTAAAAACGGATTCTTGGGGCACGTAATAAGAAAAAGCCAATAAATGGTCAAATGGATGACAATTTATTGGCTTTGTTTGACTTATTTTAAAACGAGTCGATATGGTTCTGTGCTAGCGGAGCCCATCACATCTTCGACTTTGATGTAGTAAGTTCCTTTTTTCAGGTTTAGCGGTAGGACTTCATCGTCGCCTTTGCCGTAATGATCAGCACTTGCGACCGCTTTGCCACTTGCATTGTAGACCGTGACTTTGCCATCTAAATCTGATGGTAATTCTAAAGTAAGGGTGAGCTTAGTATTTTTGCTTGCCACAAACTTGTAGTAATCGACGTCCCCTTTGTTAGAGGTCATGTTCATATATCCGGTTGCGTAATAGCGATTTGGTGCCGGACGCTTAAGTGATAACGGCTTCGATGGGATGTTGTTCTTAACTACTGAACCGCTATCCTCATCCTTTTGATTTGCCTCGGTCACTTTTAGCACGTATGGAGTTAATGAAGAATTGTTTCCATCATAATCGTACGTAACAATGATGTAACCAGCATTCTTTTTCGCACGGAAGCTTCCACGCTCTTCTTCATTATAAAGAGTGTTATCAATTAAAGTGATTCTGCCCTCTTCATCTGGATCGAGCTTGCCGTTTCCATTCGTATCTTCCACAATCGCTAATACAGGGTCGATTTCTGATTTTTGTGCATCTGGTGCATTTTTATACTTAGCTGGGATTGCACCTGGTGTTACGCTAACCCCATAAATGCCCTCTTTCCCTGGTTTGAAGTAATAAATGTCCGTGTCACCAACAAGTGAATAATTTGCCGTGATTCCTTTTGTTGTAATCTTTGTTGCATTCTCAAACGAATCGTTTGCTTCAAATGCATCTGCAACATTTTTAATTTTTGACTTAATCGTGAAGCGATATGGATTGAATACAGGACGGTACATTGGGTCTACAGCCACAAAGTAGTATGTTTCTCCTTCCTGTAAACCTACAGTGAATTTATCTTTATACGTTACCGGACCTTCAAATGGCATCGACATATTTGTATAGAGATAAGTCAAATCTTTCGCATCTGGATCATATTTATAAACTTCCATCCCTACAGGACTGTAGCTGGACGAATTGTTCATAGACAATTCAAAAATAGAGCTTTCCTCTGGAGTGAAGGCAAACCAATCTTGGTCACCACTCATTTGAAGAGAGCCTGTAACTGTTTCATTTTCCTCAAAAGGAATCGCTAAATCCATAATCATTTGCAGCTCTTCATTTACTTCATCATCTACTGCATCTTCTGTATCGAATGCATCTATTGCTTTTTCTCCAGATAAAGCTTTTGAGCGTAACTCAGCTTTTTTCTGTTGATACCCTTCAAAATCATCTTCAAATAAATAATCTTCCGGATATCCCATATCAAATGGAAGACCATCTTCATCTTCTGTTGCTTCCTTATAATCGATGGAAATTCCATAAGGTTTTAAAGAAGAAAAGCTTCTTTCCTTATCGATTACCGGTTCAGCACCAAGAAGGAAGAAGAAATCAGAGAAATATGATCGGTTTGTAATTTCAGCGACAAACTTTTGTCCTGGATAAGCAGTAAATGTCAAGGACTCACCTTGGCCAAATCCTCGATCTGACACCATATCCATTTCATATTGGAATTCCTCACCATCCATTTCTTCAATCGCATGAAGTATAATCGTTGAGTCAATTCCAGGTACGCCAGATAGATCAATTTTCACTAACTGCGGACCAGCTTCTTCACTTCCAGGGATCGTGAATTGGAAAAAGTCAGAATCGCCATTTTCCTCTACTTCTTCATCCAGTTCTTTTTCATCTACAAAGTAGTATTTAAGTCCACTCTTATGCGGAAGACTATCAATGACTACTGGATTATCGAAAGTGTTTGTATCCTCTGGTAATTGCTCACTCTTTTCCAATTGTAGCTTATACGTGTATTGACCATCTTCCAGATACTTTCCGAAGCTATCCTTTACAGCTACAACGAGCGTGCCGTTATCAGGAGCTTTGAATAACGTCCCTTCTGTTGCTCCCTCAATAGCATCGTTGATTTCTTTCACTTTGGCAGGCTTTGTTTGCCCTTCTTTGAAGAACAGAAGCTCGAACTTAAGATCAAATTTCTTTGCCCCTTCAAGGCTAATTTGAACATATTCATCTTTTTTAACCTTTGTTTTATACAAATCTTCTTGATTTAACTTTGTAATTTTCCCTGAGAGTTCTTTCTCTTCAAACTCACCAAGTTCTTTTGCTTTAGAAAGTTTTTCACTTTCTTTCACAGCAGGATTTGCTGGAATTTTCTTTGGATCAAATGATAGCATCTTCTCCAAATCTACCATTCCATAACCATACTTTAAATCATAGCCTTTATCTCCAAGATCTTTAGCCGTCTTCGTTAAAATATAGTTTACTTGATATGGTGTTAGATTAGGATGTTTCGATAATAAAAGTGATACCGCACCTGCCACAACAGGTGATGCCATAGATGTTCCACTCATCTCAACAAATGAAGCGCCTTTATCTGGATCAAATACAGGTGCATAAACCATATGTCCTGGAGCGACAACATCAACTGATGGCCCATATGTAGAGAAAAATGCGAGCTTATTGCTTGAATCAGTTGCGCCAACGCTTATGACACCATCAAACGATGCTGGATAATTTTGAATGCTCTCTCCATCATTCCCTGCAGCTGCAACGATCACAATACCACTGTCGATCGCTTTTTGAACAGCGTCTTGTAGAATCGGTGATGGCATATAAGTACCTAAACTCATGTTGACAACTTTAACCTTTTGGCGAATGGCTTCTAAAATCCCTTCGGCAATAACATAGTCTGTTACAAACATTGAACGATTGAATACATCGATGGAGACGATATCACTATTCGGCGCAATTCCGTAGCCTCCCACTCCATTGTTCTTTTCCGCGCCAATAATCCCAGCAACATGGGTGCCGTGAGTATCTGCCAACCCTTTTTTCATTGGGTCCATTGCATTTTTATTGGCAACAATCTGATTTTTCAATTCAGGATGGTTAGCGTAAACTCCTGTATCAATAACCCCAACCTTTACCTTGTTTTTGCCGGCCATCGATTGTGCTTTGGCCACATTTAAATTTTTCAAATGGTACATCGATGAAGCCTTTGGATCAACGGTTCCTAAACGCTTTGCGTATGCACTTCTTGAGACAGATGTAACGTTCGGCAGTTTCGCATATGCCTTCGCAACCGCCTCTAGCGTATTTTTCCCCTGAATCTCGATGACATCATAACCCAAGCTCGAGAACCTTTTCACTTGCTTACCGCCAGCTTTGCGATGATCACTAGCAGAAAGAGGAGTTGTGTACTTAATGACGAGCTGGTTGTCCGCATACTTTTGCTCTTCACCTTTTGTCACATTGCTGGCTTTGACTTCGTCTTGTTTAAGACCTAGGCGCTCAAGCTGTTCATAGGTTCGTTCACCAACTCCCTTTTCAGCAGCGAGAGAAATTCCCGGCAGGAATGAACTTATGACTAACGAAGCCGCTAGTCCAACTGCCAGTCCTTTCCCTTTGATAGATTTCTTCATTTTCTAGCCTCCTTGAATGTAATAGATACGAGAGTCCAGAAACAAAAAATGGTTCCGGAATGACGCATACATATAATTATACGTTATTTTACTGTTAATAGTTTCATAAATTTACCTATATTTACTATTATTTTATTTTTTGGTTAAATAGTTTCATTGTTTATCGCTAAAATACTAGTATTTAATTTGGTTTGCATGAGCGTTTCGTGCGAGATTGCGCTGATTCTCGCAATGATTAGGCGTGCTTGGCCCAGAATTGCACTGATTTTCTTGAGGATTGCGCCGATTGACACGGGATTACGCTGGTTTAACGCTCTATTGCGCGCTTGACTCCAGATTACGCTGATTCTCGCGATGATTGCGCGTGTTTGGCATCGAATTGCGTCTGTATAATAAATAATTGTGCCGTCACCAATTAAGAGTACGTTGGGCGGCTGACACGACATTGCTCAGAAACAAGCTCATGGGGCTTAGGATGATTTCACACGCAATTTCGTGTACCCACCCCGACAACATCCACTTTAACAATACTGACGCCCTGACTTTGCCAAGATTCATTCCGCCTACAAGAAGGAATAGTAAAAAAAACAACACAGGCTCCATGCCTGTGCTTTCTGGACTATTATATTTCACCCCATATGTCTTCTGCCCACTCCGGGTAATCGATGAAGGGATTGCGATTGTGTTGCCATTTTTCATAAATGACATCATTGCGGTTGCGTTCATAGTCATCGACCGGGTCCTGTTCGTGCCATTGCAGGAGGACGGACAATTTCCCGTGGTAAGGCGTTGAGCCATTGTTTAATGAATCATTCAGTTCTAAATCTACCCGATCATCGCTTTCGTAGCGGACGGCCATGTAGAAGAGCATTCGTGCGACATCGCCTTTGACGCGATCAGGGGGTTCCCATGATTGCGATGTGCGTAAGCAGTCGTCGCAGTTTTTTACGGGGCTGCCGCCATAGTCAAAATCTAAATTTCCTCTTGCGCTGTTGACTTGGACATCTGTCGGGCGCAAATGATGAATGTCGGTTCCCGGTCCCATGCTTGTCCCAAAATTTCCGTGCGATTGTGCCCAAACATGCTCCCTATTCCATTGCCCGACATTTCCGCCATTGCTCGATTTTGCACGGGAAATGCCCGAATAGAAGAGGATAACATGCTCCGGGTTGTTCGGGTCTTCATCGGTTTCCTTTAACGCTTCCCAAACCGTACTGTAAGGGAGCATCGTATGATCGTTAATAATATTGTGAAGCGTGCTTTTCAGTTCAGCACCTGTTTTACCAAAGGCTGCTTGATAGTAGGCAGCTTCCGGTAAAGAAGGAGAGCTAATAAGCTCTCCTTTCGAATCTGTGAACTTAATCGCTTCTGGAGTAGCACCATTTTTGTATTGAATGTGATCGATAATCTGCTCGGCACCGCGTATTTCTTTCACATTCGTTCCGTCAATCATGACCTGCTTTACCTCGCTGCCGTTAAAATCGAGAATGGCATTTGGCTCAGCTGGCTGAACGATAATCGTTGTTTCTTTCAAGCTTGCACCTTTTAACTCAGCGTATTGACTGTGTAGATAGATCGCCTCTTTGATTTCTGATGAAGCAGCTAATGTTAGGGCGACACGTTCTGATGAAATCGTTAATTTATTTGTTTTAAATGCCACCAGATGGTACGTTTTTTCTGCCTCAACCATGTCGCCGGCGAGATCCACTTGAATCATAACCGGATCATGATCACTGGCTCGTCCTGCCATATCCGTAAAATCCGCATTGATATGAAGAATATCGACTTCTGTTTTTGCAGCAAGATGATTTGAGACGAGAATATGGTCCAATACTTGTGAGTTCCCCTGATAGACATATGTGTATCGCTCAGCAGCAGGAACCTGATTAATCATGTTCGTCATTAAATCACCTTCATGAATCTTCAACGACTTGGAAAATGGATAATCATTGAAGTCACCAAGTGAAATGACATTCGCTTGCGGGTCTTTCTCCTTTATGTCGTGGACAAAATTGTAGACTATTTCGGCAATCTGCTGCCTTTGCACCTCGCTTTTATATTCAGGCGGCTGAATGGCACCAAATAACGGCGTGTCACCTGATTTTGAATTCCAATGGTTGGCGATGACGATCACATCTTCACCGTTAAAACGGAATTGGGCTGCAAGCGGCTTTCTGCTACTGTTAAAGGCCGGATTCGTCGGATCAATTCGCCCTGGGTTAAGCGTTAATTTGCCATTTTCAAAGCCGACAGCCGTTGTTGCATCTCCGTGAGGAATGCCATCAACGAGTGAAACTCGTTCAGGATTATACAGGAATCCGACACGGATATTAGCATCTGGTGCGCCCCCATCTTGGTTATTGATCGGGTTAATATTGACGTAATCGTACTCGACACCACCTGCCTTTTTAATCTCAGCGATCAACCGTTGATAACTCTCGGAGGCATCCGAATCACCAGCCAAGGTTCCGTTGTTATCTTGAACTTCTGTGACCCCGACAATATCGGGATTTTTCATATCGGCAACAAATGCCCGCGCTAATCTCTGTGCTTTATCATTAGAGGTTTGGCTTATGTTGTTGGAAAAATTCTCGAGATTATAAGAAGCCACGGTTAGTTTCCTCGGATCTTTCACAATCGATGTTGTTTCCGGCTCTGTTTCTCCTCTTTCAAAAGCATCTTCCATTTCAGCCAATGAAGTGTAAATTTTGTAATTTTGATAAGAGTATCCGACGACACCTGTAATCGGACCATTGAAGCGATCACCTGTCGCTACTTCAAAATTGCGGGCAGGTCCGTTCGGCTCAAGGCGGAAATGGATGCGATGGGCGTTTTGATCATCTTCCTCGTATAATACACCGCCATGAATCGTATCTGTTGGAGCACTTTCTAATACGGTGACCAAATCGCCATGCTCCTGCGGGGCGACCGCTTTGACGTTGCCGACTTGGACCCTCATCGCCTCAAGACTTTCCCAAAAATCGATCGCATCTACATCTGGGTTAAAGACTTGTAAATGATCACTATCAATATGTTCCGTCGGTAAATTGCTTTCATCGATTAAAATCGGCTTAGGCAACGGAACATTTTTTTCAATGACGTCTACATTTCCGCCACGATCATCACGAACATTGATTTGCGTCATCTTTAAATCTGTTTCCTGACGATCATTATAACCATCAATGGCATACTCACTGACCGTTCCCGTAACTGAGACTAAATCCCCGACTTCAATCGGCCATTCCTTATTGCCACTGTATAGAACGATGGCCTCAGATGTGGCAGGATCGTCGTCCATTTGGTCATCTGGTGTTTGAATATGATAATAGTTGGAGCCATTTAAAAAGAATGAATACGTGACTACTCCTTCAATTCTTTCCACTGTTTGTCGATCATACTCACTTACATGTCCCGCTCCTTGAATGTCATGTATTCTCAGGGCATCTGTTATGTTGTATTGAAAGGTCTGCACCTCTCCCCATTGCCCATCAACGGTTTTGATAACGGCTTTAAGAGTCGTATCTTCCTGTATGTCTAGTGGAGAAGTGTACTCTATGCCATTTTCAATCGGATTGCTGCCATCCAATGTATAAAAAATGGTCGCATCCTTCGTACTTGTCGTCAATGCAACGGTTGTGCCGTTCACAAATGTTCCGCTGCCCGGTGAAGCAACTACTGGCTGGATGACCGAGCTATCCTCTACAATATCGGCGATGGAGCGCGGAAGAATTTGATAGTTTTGATTATATTGCTGGACAATTCCAGTAATCGATTCATATGTGTTGCCTTTCATTAAGCCCAAATGATTGTTTTCATCACGAACAAGAAATTCGCCCGTTCCATCTGTTGCCGTAAAATTAGCCCAAGCACTGCCGTCATCAACCTCTGTTAACTGGACATTTTTTACGACAACAAGCTGTGATTCTAAGTCTTCGTTCAATTCATTCCCTTCCACCTCAAGTGGTGCAGGAGTTCCAACATTCTCGATCTTGTTAACGATGACAGCGGAATCGAGCTGCAATAATCCACGATAGTCACCCAATTTCCCTGTTACCGTCATTTCATCACCGACCGCAGCGTTCAAGCTCGTCGGTCTGACAGCGATTCCACCTGTCTCGTCCTGAATCGAAATCGTATTCTTCAGCTTTGCCGTAACAACACCCTTAACCGTTACAGTAGAGCCTAATGAACGTTGACGTGCATCTGCAATCGAAAGAATCGCAGGCTGTTCAGGTTCTTCATCCGGATCTTCCGCCCCAAATGTGTGACGACCAAGATTAGAAACGTCATCTTGAGGAAGAGAAAGCCACTCAACACTCGGGTCAAAAGGGTCATCAATGATTTTATCGCCAGTTGTGATATTCGGTTTTCTGACAAGGGTGACATCCTTCATATAATCGTCTGATCTCCCAACTTGTCCGATGGAATCGACCACTTCACCACTTTTTCGAAGGACAACTGGATCATTGCCATTAAAATTTATAACACTTGAATGCTCGAGGTCACTTACAGCTTTAATTTCTTGATCTGCAGACGAATGGGATATAACATACGTTGCTCCATTCTCTAGTGTCCCTGATAAAGCAAGCCTGTTTCCGGCTGTTGCAGCACCATTTGCATAAAGCTCCAACGTATAATCACTTAAATCAACCGCCGTGCCTGTCCCATTAAATAATTCTATCGCTTTATTAAAGCTTGACCCCTCAATATACTCCGAAATCAGCAAATCATCTGCCACGACTGCTGCGGTTGCGGCGGAGGAATGAACCGGTATGATGAGACTGACCGTGATAACGAAGGACAAAAACAAGTTAAGAGGCTTCTTCCATTTCCTTTTGTTCATTTCTCAATCTCCCTCATTTTTTATTAAAAAATGGTTTCTCCGGCAACTGTTACATTTGTCAATTCAAAATTGACCTTAGTGCTGAGCTTTGATAAATCGAGATCCCCTTCAACGGTTATATTTGTCAAAGCAAGGTTCGGCGCCGCTGTCCCGCTTAGAGTAAGATTCCCTTTTACGACCGAATGGCTGAGCGAAGCTATATTCGCTAGATTGACGGTGACATCGCCGTTATAAATTTTCGGGCTACCAGCCGTTCCGGAAAAATCGTTACCGGTATAGCTCCCGCCAGGTCGCTCTCCACCTGGATTGCCCGGGTTGCCTGGGATTCCAGGATTACCCGGATTGGTTGGCGTATCTGTCATTGGTGGTGTTGTGAAAGACAGATCACCCTTTACTGGGAGCAGACCAAAGACGATTAGTTTATAGGTTCCCCCCGGTTTCTGAAGGGATGTCGTTAATTCAACTGTTGTTTCTTCGCGATTGGCGCTTATGCGAGCCTCTTTTACGTCAAGACCGCCAGTAAATTGAAAAAGGGATGGGCGCGCGATCGTCAATTTACCCTTTATTTTTACATGTACGGTAGTGCCGTTGATTGATTTTAATTCAAGCGGCTGAGCTTTCGAATATTGATTAGCAATGAAGGACTTATAGGCAAGAATAGAGAAATCTCCACGTTTAATCGGAGCATTTGTGCCAAATTAATGATTTGAAATTCCATTTGTAATTCGATTCGCTAGGAGCGCTGAAACTGCGGATTTGTATCGCGGCGAAACATCGGTGAATGGAGCACTTTCTTCGCCGGTTAACTGAAATCCTTTTTGCAGCCAAAGCGCCAGCTCTCCACGGGTGATGGAATTCGCCGAACCAAAGCTTGTCTTCGTTTTCCCAGACGTAATTCCCTCTGCCTTCAAGGCATTAACAGCCCCTTCCGCTCTTTTCGGAACATCGGTGAACCCTGAAGCTGGCGCTTTCTCACTATCAAGCTTAAGCATGTTGGCGATTAATACAGCTGCATCGACTCTCTTAATTTCCTCATTCACACCAAATGTACGCTCAGTCAGTCCTTGTGCGCCATTTTCAGTTAAGAAGCTGACCGCTTCGGCGTACTTGGCAGAGACATCGGTGAATGATTGTGCAGATGCCGATTGAACACTTGTAATGAGGAAACCTACTGCAAGAGCAGAAGCAATGAGAAATCTACTACTCCGGCTTTTCACATACTTTTTCAAATTCGTTAAACCTCCTTTTCTCCTCGTCGAATTTTTCTTCCATGACGTTTGTACAAGATCCATTGCTTATTCTAGCAAATGAACGATGATTCAACCACGATAATTCGAACTATTAATAATATTTTAAATATATTTACTTCGGTGTAAAAATTTCTCATCAAATCTTTACTTGCGCTGATCGTATCTATCTATTCACAAGTGTGAAATCGCCTACTTTTGTGCATTCTAATGAAAAGGTATATGAGTTTTTCTATATTATTTTCATGAAATTTGATATAGTTCAATTATACTAACCCGTGGAGGAATTCGTTTATGGAAGGGCGCTCAGCGAAGGTAAAAAAGAAGAGGAAAAAATGGGTAAAGATCATCGGAGTTTTCTCCCTTTTACTTCTAGTTGCGGTGGGAGCATATGGCTATTCTGTGTATAAAGCTTTGACAGACACGGTCGATACGATGCACGAACCTATCGAGCGAGAAGTGTCTGAGAAGAGAGTCGAGGATCTTACTCTAAAGGATAAGGAGCCCTTCTCGGTTTTAATGCTAGGAGTCGATGAAAGAGAAGGGGATCGGGGGCGCTCCGATACAATGATTGTGTTAACCGTAAATCCTACGTTGCAATCAGTCAAAATGTTGAGCATTCCCCGCGACACGCGCACAGAAATTATCGGGCGTGGAACGGAGGATAAAATAAACCATGCTTACGCCTTTGACGGAGTGAAAATGTCGATGGACACGGTTGAAAACTTTTTAGACATCCCGATCGATTTCTATTTGCAAGTAAATATGGAGGGCTTTGAAGACATCGTCGATGCCGTCGGCGGAGTCACGGTTGATAATGATTTGGATTTTACAATTGAGGGCGTCCACTTCCCGAAAAGGGAAATCACCTTGGACGGAGAAAAAGCATTGTTGTATACGCGGATGAGATACGAAGATCCGAGAGGTGATTTCGGGCGCCAATTAAGACAGCGGCAAATCATCGAAGCGGTCATTAAAGAAGGGGCTAGCTTATCCTCCTTGACCAATTATAAAAATATTTTCAATGCACTTGGGGAAAATATCCGCACGAATCTTACCTTTAACGAAATGATCGATATTCAAAAGAATTATAAGGATGCAGCGAAGGAAATGGAGCAGCTGACGATTACCGGTGAAGGAACACGCATCCATTCGATTTATTACCTCATTGTTTCTGATGAAGAGAAAGAAACGATTCAGAAAGCGCTGAAAGAGCATTTAGAAATCGTTGAAAGCAAAAAGAATCCATAATTGACATGTGGCAAAGTGGATGCAAACGTTCCCTGTTTTCAGTGCTTCACTGCTCCGAAGGCTTTTTACCTTAAGAGTTGGCAACACGCTGAAGCTTGCAGAGTAAGTAAGTAAGCTTCTTTGCTATGCGTGCCTTCACTGATCGGAAATGGCTTGAGCCGTCATGTTCATAGTGTGCCCCCCTTTTACAAATCGTGTTTGAACAAAGGAAATTCACCAGTTAGCCCCTATAGGTAAAAGAAGTTTGATATACTTAAATCGTCCATTCGTCATCATTCATTATTCATTCATCCATTTCGCTAGTTATGGACACATTTAGATCGTAAGAGGAGGTTATGTGCGCAATGAAAGTTTCAACCATTTTAAAATGGGTTACAGGAGGGCTTGAAGCATTTTTGGGGATTCCGATTATCGGTGGTTCGATTGTCCTTGCATACCTGTGGACACCTTTAATGCTAATGGGGATATTGCATATTATTACGTTAGTTTTTTCTTTGCGAGATAATGAGAGTAAGCATGGGAGTATTCTTGGCATCGTCACATCTGTGATTGCATGGATTCCGTTTGTAGGAATGGTCATGCATATTATTACTGCCATTTTGCTCATGGTTGATGCAGCTAAAGCGAATAAAGCTGAGGCTCTCTAATCCATGTTCACTTTATAATAAGCTCGAAAATCGTTAGCGCTTGATTATCTTGTGATGACTGTGAGATGTGTTGCTAAAAAACAACCTTTTTGGTTCTTGCTCTCTTTATGTGAGAAGCCATCTCCTTTCTTGAAGACAAACAAAAGAAGACGGTCTCTATGTTTAAGTTCTATAGAGTTCGTCTTCTTTATATTTTTGAAAAATTTACTAATTTTGTCACATTTTTACTGATTCATTAGCTGATTTATCTTCCAAATAATAGTATTTTTGTATTGAGGTATTTAGACCCATTTTCACTAATTTAGAAGAAAAGGAGCTATTGTATAGGCTAATTGTCATACCTTATTAAAAGTGACGATAACCAATAAAGTGCGGATGGGCTAAAAAATTAAAGGAGGATGAAACCATTGTACTTAAAAGAAAGTTATCGAATATCGCCAAAAATGATCTGTATTTCTAGCATTTTTGATCGACACGGGAACCACTATTCCTTAGTCAGAGAAGAAGATCGTCTGTTTGTTGTCACTCTTCCCCCGCTGAATGTCATTGATTACAGTATTCGCTGCAATGGCTATAACTTAAAAAGCGCCCTTGATACCGCTAAATGGCTCCTTGGTAAAAACCACCTTTGCCCAATTGTCGTTGACCCGATTGAACAAATTATCCTTTTCCCAACAAGATCGCGATTTCATGAAGATAATATATGGTTCAACCCTGATCATATTAAACGAACATTCTTTTTACGAGCACGTACATTGATTTTGTTCATGAATGACTTTATCATTCTCGATTCCAGGGCAACAATCTTCTTTCAACCACAAGCTGACGACAGCCGACCAATATAAACGATTAACCGTTGGCCCTGATCGCTACCCGATCACCCAATACTTAGTGAAAAAACAAAAACTATTATTAAAGCTGAAAAAGGAAATGAATAAGGCAGAGAAAAAATGAAGGATAACGATTTTTATGTAGCCTACATATGGAATAAGTTATGTACATGATGATCAATGTAGTTAGTGTTTTTTACTGAACATGATCACTTTTACATTTGTGATTGGAGACCTTGCTCAGTGAGGTCTTCAATTGTTATTTTTAGAAGGTTGAAGTATGCGGATATTTTATATAATTTAGTAGGTTCATGGTGGTTGACTTTTTTAGTCATTATTAGCACTGCATTGCCAGTCATAAAGAAGAAAAAGTCACTGTGCCTTTCACCATGTTTCATATTTTGAAGAAGAACCAAATGACCATACTTCATAAAAATACAGTTTTGATCGCCATCGTCTTAATTATCATAAAGGGCCTATTTCATCTTTCTTTAAGTAACAGACAAGTTTTATGTAACTCGTTAATTTAATAATTTTCCCTACACATTAAACGGTGAGATAACCCCCACAAATATTAGAGAGAACCCATAAAGAAAGACCCTATAGTGAAAACTCTATAGGGTCTTTCTTATATAATTGAATCTGCCTAAATAATTATTTACAACGATATTATTTAGATACAGATACGTTTAGTTGTACTGGTGTAGAAAGTAGATTATGAGCAGCCTTTTGAGCAGCTGTAGCACTGTCAAAAGTTACACCCTCAACAGCATCAATTGCTTCATCTACATAGATACCTTTAATTACTAGAGTGAATGTTGTAGCTTTTCCATCTTTAGGTTCTACTACTCCATTTACAATAGTTGAATTATCATTCACATTTGCAACATCATAATCCACTAAGAATTTATCAGAAGCAAAGCCTGTATCCTTATAACCTTTAAGTGCTTCAACAATAGCATTGTTAAATGTATTAGCATCGAAGTCAGCTAGAGCTCCACCATATACATTTACACCAGTAGCTAGTGTTTTTCCATCCGTACCTGTAATAGATACTAATGGTTTATTGTATAGGTAACCAGCGTTTTTAGCAGTCTTGCGAACGCCAATAATTTCTTCAGTTGTTAAATCATCTGTAATTAATTGATCAGCATCAGCTGTACCAAAGATAATATCTTCAATATTGATTTGATTAGTATTCGATGCTAATTTGATAGAAACCGGACTTGTAGAGACAGTTGCTTTATTTGGTACAACAGCAGTGTTTTTGTAAGTAATTGGCAACACTTTCTTTACTCCATCTGCAGTCACTTCAACGTTTACAGTGTTACTTGCACGTAAGTATGTTAATGCATCATCTACTTCTTTAAATGCAATTTTACTATTTGTAACTGATACAAACTTATCGTCTTTATCTTTCTCTGCAATTGTAGCATCAGTAGTAGTTAAAGTTAATTTTTCAACGCGATTACCTTTTGAATCTAATGCGTACACTGGTGTTGAAGTGAAATCAATTTCATTTGCTGCCTTAGAAATTTCATAGTTTGCATCAATTTCAGTTGGAGCAACTACGTCTATTGATGAAGTTATCGCATCTGAATCGACATCAACAACATTTACAGTAATTGTTTTTGTTACAGTTGGCTTAGCATCTGATGCTTTTGCAAAATAACTAACAGTTACTTTAGCGTTACTTACTGGTGTATTATCTATAGCATTGATAAAGAATTCTACATTATCTGCACCAATAATATCTACTTCGTTATTTCCAGGCACTAATTTTGTACCGTCTGCTTTTGTCAATTCAATTCCTTCTGTACTTGAAGAGACAGTAACCTTTCCATTCACAAAATCAATAGGTTTGTCATATTGGTCTAAAGAAGTAATTATGACCTTTTGACTGTTTACACCCTCTTCTAATGTACCTTTTCGGCTTTCATCTGAAAGTTTTACAGTTGTTGCATTTACAGAAATTGACTTCTGTACTGGAGTAGCCGCAACTGTAATTGGGAATGTCTTACGAGATCCGTCTTTCATAGTTACTGTTACTGTTGTTGTTCCTGGAGACAATGGGTTAACTTTAACCACACCTGTAATTCCATCATCATCTAAAACTGCAGTTGCAACAATTGGATTAGAAGATACTACACGAGTAGCTCCAGTGAAATTAAGATGTTCAGTATCTGGATCTCCGTTTGTTTCACCAAATGCAGCTAATTCGAATGGGCCAGTTCCTTCTACAACAGAAGTAGTTGGTTTTGCAAAAGTTTTGAAAGCAACTGTATTAGCCATTGTATCATTTAAATTAGTAAGATCTGCTTCTAATGAGTAACCAGCGCTAGTAACCGTCGTTACTGCTTCTTTAACAGTTACCTTGAATGTATTAGATAATACAGAACCATCTGGTAATGTAGTTTCAACTACTACATCAGTAGTTCCAGCTAATTTTGTATTGTTAGCTGTAATTTTAACTTCAGAAGGTTCAGAAGGAGTGTTATTAGGGTTTACACTTACTAAATTAGTATTATAAGACTCCACCTTCACTCTTGCGTCTTTAACATCTTTTCCTGCTTCATCTTTAACAGTTATACCAACAGTTTGACCTTGTTCAAGAGTTGTAGCTTCAAGTGCAACTGTTACACCTTCAGCAACTTCCCAAGTGAATGTACCTTTAGTTTCAGGATATTCTTTTCCTTCTGTATCTTTCACACCAAACACACTTACTGTGTATTCTTGGTTACGAGTAAATTCTGAACTTACAGTAATTACTGCAGACTTACGGTCTGTAGAAAGTTCAACAGCAGAAACTGTTAATCCACCATTTATTTCAAAGTTAGAAAAATCAACATTTGCAGGTAAAGCACCTTTAAACGTTACTCTTGCTTGCTTTGAGTTAATCGCACTTACACCAACAACTTCTGGAGCTACTGGAGTTACATCTAATGTTTGATGTGCTCTATGTAAGAAAATCGCATAGTCTCCACGCTTAGCGTTGTCAGCAGTTCCGAATTGTGTTTCACTCTTACCTTGAGTGATTTTGTTCGCTACTAAAGCAGCAACTGCTTCAGTGTAACGAGAACCTACATCAGTGAATTTTAATTCTGCTTTTCCTTCTAATCCGAATCCTTTTTGAATCCAGATAGCAAGTTCACCGCGAGTGATTAAATCGTTAGCACCGAATTTAGTGTCTGATTTACCGTTTGTAATACCAGCAGCTTTAAGTGCGTTAACAGCACCTTGAGCACGAGCAGGTACATCAGTGAAACCAGCAGCTGGAGCTTTTTCAGTGTCTAGCTCAAGTACGTTAGCAAGCAATACAGCAGCGTCAACACGCTTGATGTTTTCGCTAACGCCGAATCTTGTTTCAGTTAAACCTTTTGCTCCTTTAGAAACTACGAAATCTACTGCTTCTTTGTAATTGTCTGAAACATCAGTAAATCCCGCAGCAGCAGCTGGAGCAACAGCAGATGCAACTAAAGTTGCAGTAGCAGCAGTTGCTACAAACTTACGGTAAGACTTTGGTTGGTAAGCCATGTAATATTTCCTCCTTGTTTTGCAAAAAAATTATTTTATCAATGATTGCTCATTGACGGGCAACACTAGTTAAGTCAAAATCCCTATTCTACTAAACTATACGGTAAGAATAAGAAAAAAAAAGTATATTTTAGCAGAAATGGAATGTTTAACATGCTTTCATTCTACCAAAATTCTACTATTTTTCAACTGTTTTTTACAAGTTTCACAGTCTGTAAATATTACCAGTATAAAAGTCTAATAGGAAAGAAGACTGAAATAGTGCCATGTACCCAATATATAGGTTGCACTACTATATTATACATATATGTATTAAAAAATGGAAGTTTTTTTATTAAAAAGTTAATCTAGGAAATAAATTATCTATATTTTCCTCAAGTTTCAAAATATAACACTAAAGTAAATATGCCTCAGATTGCTTCGGATCAATAAAATAAGCACCCAAATGGGTGCTTATTTTAAAAATGTATCCGCTCTTGCTCCTGTTTGTTTTTATGCAGGAAGGCTAACATTAAGCCGGCGGTTAACCAGAAAGTAACGTTCAGCTGCGGTATAAAGATTAAGTTGTTCGACAGGTTTTGTACCATGTAACAGACGCTTCCGACAAATAATCCGATTGCCAGCACTTTCCCTAACAGGTTCTGTTTAAAATACAGCTTGATTAGGGTCAGGAAGTACATGATATATATAAGAAGAAAAGCGGCTAAGCCGATAAAGCCGGTTTCTGCTCCCACTTTCAGATAGGAGTTGTGAACAGAGTAGCTGTCATGACCAATGTATAGCTCTGGATACTTCTCTACATATTCCTTATAGTTGGCGGTGTAATTCCCCATTCCGACGCCGAGAACCGGGTTATCTCTAAGCATAAACCAACCTGTTTTCCATAAGGTTGTTCTCGAGACAACGGCTCTGCTTGTCGTCGCATCCTCGACTTCTTCCTCTTCTTCCATTAGTTCACCATCATCACCTTCTAGGTCTTCCGGATCTCCTTTGGCAATGTTGAGGGAGACGCCGCTAGGCAATAATTTCTCGATTGCATATAAGGCCGAGTTCGCCCGCGACTGGAAGTCTGGTAAAAAGAACACGACGGTGATTAAAATGACAAAAGAAATTAAAATATGGGGCTTGATCACATTTTTTAAGAAGTGCTTTGGAATTAACAAAACCATTAAGATAAAGGCGCAGGCCATTGTGACCCAGGCAGCGCGTGTATACGTTAAGATGACGTTGACAACATAGATGCCATAGACGGCAAAAATGAGCAATTGGACAGTGCGATTCTTGAAATAGACAACAGAAAGCAAAATTAATGTTGGAATAATATAATTTAAGAACGCAGAATAATAATTGGGATTAACAAGGGTTGAATCGACTCTTCCCTTTGCCTCTTGCAATGCGTAAAGCCCTGCTGTATTAAGGGAGATGCCGAAGATGTATTGAATAATCCCAAATGCGCCAATGATGACAACAGCGGCACCAAATGCCAGACCAAAGCCTAAATATTGCTTCTTCGTAAAATCAACCTTCGCGACAATTAGAAATAGAACGACGTAGGATAAGTAGCGAGCTATTTCCATAACGGATGATTTTAAATCGACCGCATGTATGACGGAGATGGCCGAGATGATGAAAAACAATGCAAAGGCTAACGCTAGAGGCAACACCTTGAAATCATTTAAGCGAATTTTCCCCTTTAGAAATTCGTAAATGGCAGCTAGTGTTACGAGTGGAATTAAAATAATCTCAATTGAAAGTGGGATGGGGCCCACATACGTTTTAAAATAAACAATCGGTATTAAAAATAAACTAAGTACTACTAAATAGTAAGTAATCGTGTTTTTATTCTCCATTCTGTTACTCCCTTATTCAAAATCACGCATTTCCTTGTATAGCTTACATGAATTTATGCGTCTAGACAATGATCATTTTTTCATATGTTTCGATTATCTCTCTATATAGATGGTTTAAAGAAAAATGTTGGGATGCGTGATCGTATAGTTTCTCTCCCATCTCCGTTAGTATCCCTTCTTGCCAACGGGCATATGCACTATTGATCGCCGCAGCGAGCGCCTCCGCATCTTTAATCGGAACGATCCAACCTGTTTCATCCGTATGGACGAGTTCACGGACGCCGCCAACATCTGTTGTAATGAGCGGCAATCGTTGATTCGCTGCTTCAAGCAAGGCGAGTGGAAAGCTTTCACTATATGAAGCCAGCAACGCGAGATTCGATGTTGCATAAAGGGCGTCGACATCATCACGAAAACCGAGGAATTTGACCTCATTTTCGATATTTAAAGCTTTCACCTTGGCGTGTAATTCTTCCTTAATCGGACCATCGCCCACAAGGAGCAGCTTTACTTGCGGCAATTGCACTTCCTTTAACGCCTGAAAAACGACTTCATGACCTTTGACCGGATGCAATCTCGCCACCATCGTCATGACAAAGTCCTCTTCGCCTACGCCCAAATTTTCCCGTTTTATCGGGGCAGCCTTCAGTTCGTTAAACTCAATTCCATTATAAATCGTTTTAATTTTCTCGGAAGGAATCCCCATTTTCACTAAATTTTCTTTAAATAATGCCGATACAGCAAAATAGTAATCCATTCTTTTTAATGCGAGAAGATGTAGCTTTGTAAAAATCGTTCCCTTTAGCCCAGACTTCATAAAGTCGAGCATGGGATCACTGTGAACGGTCGTGACCCATTTAATCTGTGAACGCAATGACACGTAAGTTCCAAATAAATTGGCTCGCGGACCATGGGTATGAAGGATATCAAAGTTTTCCTCTTGCACAAAACGGACAAGGCGGTTCAGGATCGAGAGATCGTATCGTGAAGTCTGTTTAAACACTTCCACTTGAATGCCTGCTTCCCGCGCTTCTTCGGCGAGAGCCCCTTCTTGAAAGACAGCCAGTGTCACCATTTCTTTCGGAAATTGCGCAAGCAGCGTGACGAGATGCTTCCTCGATCCCCCGGTTTCTCCACCGCTAATGACATGTAATATCTTCATGCTCCCTTTGTCTCCTTATGACGATTGCCGTAAATTTGTTTCTTTAATTCTAAGTTTTTAAAGATTCCCCACAAAAGGGTGACCGCTTTATTGACTTGCTTAAACAGGTGAGAATAGCGGTGCTTGTCCTTGTCGACTTCTTGAAATTGAGCAGGATAGAGGGCAGCTGGAATTTGTAAAAAGGTTTCAACTGCACGAACATTGGCTTCCTTTGTTAGCTCTGCCTTTAGTTTGCTCAATTCAATAAAGCCATCAAAATCAATTGCCTGCGATTGAAAAATTTCCACTGCCTCTTCCTTTTTCGCCAATGAATCCGTAATATTGACGACAACATTGATTTCATTCGGAGGAATCGGGCAATTGATTTCATATAAACGAACCGACTGAACGGTCGTGTTGTCCTCGCTGGCGAGCACATCGGCTAAGATCCTTCCCGTTGCGACATGATCAGGGTGGCAATCCACGAAGGTTGGACAATAAACAATCTCTGGACGAACGTCCTCAAGCAGTTCAAGCATGAGCGTGCGAGAGTCGTCGTTGCTTTCAATCCTGCCATCAGGCAAATCTAAATAGCGGATGCTTTGAAAGCCGAACAGCTTTTGCACCGCTTCCGCTTCTTCCTTCCGCTTCTGGATCAATTCCGCTTTCGCCAAGGAACTGACACTGCCAGAGCCATCCGTTATATAGGCCACGGTTACGTGCCCTCCCTTATTCAGATGCTCATTCAGCGTTCCGCCAAGCCCGATCGTCTCGTCGTCGACATGGGGCGCCAACACCAATACTTTTTCTGTGCCGATTGGTGTGAGAGGAAGGGTTCCTTGATAGAAACTTTTTAATTTTGCTCTTGTAACCGGAAGGACGATTGGCTTTGCTAAGTTCAAAACCGCCCTTTTCAGATTCGATGCCATCTCTCATCCTCCTAGAAAGAATCCACATCCGCTGGTGTAATATACCAGTTTTCAATAGAATCCGTCGTCTCTGATTCATGTAAATCTTCATTTATATATTTGCCCACCAATGACATGGGACTATCCTTATGAACGAAGCGCTGCTGTTTCAGCAATGGATAAAGAACCGTATGCGGCAACGCCCATGTTTGGATAATGTCCGCTTGGCGGAGTTTTTGTAAAGTTGCACGGATTAACGCATCCCAAACAGCGGGCTTGTCGATCGCCAACAGATCGACGATCGTCCCGTTTAGCACGGTCCCTTTGCCGAATTTCTTTTCCTCTACATGAAGTACGGCATAACCGAGAAGTGTGCCATTTTCAAATAATCCGAGCATTTGATAGTCCCGATCTGGATGGTTGTGAAAGCGCCAGTTCAGAAATTTCGCATCGCGCTTGAGCAAAATCGGCGCCACATTTTTCGCCTGTTCCCATAGCTGATCAAATTCCGAACCGCAATGGGTAATCATTTTGATCTCAAATGCTGCAGGAAGCTTCGACTCTTTCACCGTAAAAAAACGATCAAGCAATAAGAAAATCGGCTTTGCCAGCTTTAATAATGGAATTCGATTCATGACTAAAGCTGACAAACGATTGATTCTCATCAGGCGCGGAATTTGCGCAATTTCCATCGCATCGGTATAACGGATAAAAAGCTTTTTTGCTTTTTCTGCCGGGTAGCCGTATAAATAATCGTAATCATGTTGTTTTGAGGAAGAAATTAATGCCTTGTTCAGGTCTCCATAAATTCCTTTCCCACGAAATTTCGGGGAAACCATTGTGTCATTTCTCGCTCCAAGCTTCACTTCTCTATCATGCCATTTCGCTTCACTTGGAACTAAGGCAACATGCCCAGCTAGTTGCCCTTCTTGCTCATCGACAAGGATGAGGGATTGCTGCAAATGATTGTCCATAAACTTCCAATTCCAATGCAAAAGGGAGCGCTGTTTTCCAAATACTTCGAAAAACAGCGCATTGATTTCATGTTCGTCGCCTTTTTGATAGAATCGAATCATGCTTTCTACTCCTTAGCGATCCTTTAAAACTCTCCACAAGAATCGAGGTAAATTTAGTTGCCGCTTCAACCTTTTCGGTTCCTTCATGAGACGGTAGAACCATTCTAAGCCAAGCTTTCTAAAGAACAGGGGCGCTCTTTTGACTTTTCCAGCAAAGACATCAAAGCTTCCACCAACTCCTTGAAAGACTTTAACATTGAGCTTAGGCATATGCTCGCGTATCCATAATTCCTGCTTTGGACTTCCTAATGCAACAAATAAGAGGGTCGCACCCGATTGATTGATGCTTTCGACCAGTTTTTCATGATCGGTCACATAGCCATTTTCATAGCCGACAATCTGTAATGATGGGTAGCGTTCTTCCAATTTCCGCTTCGCTTCTGAGACGACTTCCTCTTTTGCGCCGTAGAAAAAGACGCCATGTCCTTCTTGTGCGGCAAACTGGAGCAGTCTTTCCATCATGTCAACCCCTGTGACGCGTTCCTTTAGCTTGCCGCCTTTTAGCTTTGATGCGAGCAAGATCCCAACTCCATCGGGAATTTGAAAGGTCGAGCCGTTAATAAGCTCCTTTACGAGCGGATCTTGATTGGCGACAATCACTTTTTCAGGATTGACGGCAATAATGGTCGACTGCTCCCCTTTGGCAATTCGCTCTTTCGTAGCAGCAAGAATCTCATCGTATGTTAAAAGGGAGACGTCAACGCCTAAATATTGTTCTTTCTCCATATAGAATACTTCCTATTCCTGTATTGTTCTAAGTTCTCTTAAGTTTCCTAGCTTAAGCACTTGAACCTTTTCCGACTGTAAATGCAAACAGTTTTTCGTATCAAATACAACTGCTGTTTTCATCGCAGCAAAGCTGTCCTCGGTCAGCACTTTGAATTCTTGGTGATCAGCAAGGATTAAAACGAGATGCGCTCCCGTCACCGCTTCTTCAAACGAATGTAAATCAAAGCTCACTTGCTCCTGCTTCACATGGGGATCCCATACGTTAATATGAAAACGCGGGTTGCCCATGAGCATCTCGACAATTTCAAGCGCTGGGCTTTCTCGTACATCATCAATATTGCCCTTATACGTTAACCCAAATACCGCGATCTTTGGCTCCTTCAATTCAACCGTCAGCTTCTCGACATTTTCAACGACAAAGTGCGGCATTGAATTATTAATATCCCTTGATAATTTAATGAGCGGAGATTCCTCACGGGCCTTCTCAACAATGAAATAAGGATCAACCGCAAGGCAATGTCCACCAACGCCAGGACCTGGCTGGTGAATATTGACGCGCGGGTGCTTATTAGCCAACTCAATGACTTTATGGGCATTGACGCCAAGTCGACTTGAAATTTTCACCAGTTCATTGGCTAATGCAATATTCACATCTCTGAAGGTGTTCTCCATTAATTTCGACATTTCCGCTGTCACCGCTTCAGTCTCAATCACATCACCTGTCACGATCGTACGATAAACATCCGCTGCCCGCTTCGCTGCTTCAGGCGTTGTTCCCCCCACAATTCTCGTGTTTTCAATAAGCTCAATTAAAATACGTCCTGGAAGTACTCGCTCTGGACAATGGGCTAAGTAAATATCATCCATTGTATTGAATCCTGCTTCCTGAAGAATTGGCGCAACGATATCATCCATCGTTCTCGGCGGAATCGTTGATTCGACGATGACCACATTGCCCTTCTCCAAAAATGGAACAATTGCCTTTGTCGCATCGATCACGTAATCGACATTAGCCGAGAGATCTTCGTGAATCGGCGTTGGCACAGCTATAATGAAGACATCTGCTTTCTCCGGTGTTACAGATGCTCTTAGCTTGCCTTTTTCGACAACTTCCTTCACCAATTCAGGCAGACCCACTTCTTCTATATGAATTTCACCTTGATTCAACATTTTCACTACTCGCTCGCTAATGTCAACACCAACAATGTCATAACCAGCGCGGGCAAAGACCGCCGATGTTGGTAATCCAATATATCCTAAACCAACAACACAGATTTTCTTCATCCTTTAGGACCTCTTTTCAGTCAAGTTTCTCTATCCAATAATTTGGTTTTAATCCTAACATAGTATAACAAATTCCGCCAAACCTTGCACCAATTACATTGAATGTCACGTATTCTGATGATAAAATAAAGGTTGGCTTTCTATTGAACCATTCAACATCGTCGCAAATTTATTTTTATCCGTAAGGAGGATTCCTTTTTTGAAAGTTGTTATTTCAGGTTTTTACGGTCTTGGGAACACTGGAGATGAGGCGATTCTTGAGGCAATCGTCGATAATCTTAAGGAAGAATTACCCGATCCAGAGATCACGGTATTTTCATTGTCCCCAAATAAGACTGCCGAAACTCATCAAGTAAAAAGTGTCTATCGTGGTTGGCGCCATGATTTTAAAGGAAAAGTGAGAGCGTTAAAGGAAGCTGACCTGCTGATTAGCGGCGGCGGCGGCCTTCTTCAAGATACATACCCGACAAAGTTTCTGTTCGGGCCATTGCCGTATTATTTATTAATTGTATTCTTAGCGAAACTATGTGGAACGAAGGTCATGTTTTTTTCCCAAGGGATTGGTCCCGTTACGAGTTTATGGGGAAAAATTTTAATGAAGATTTTTGCCAATATGGCTGATTTCGTTACCGTGCGTGACCAGTTCTCGAAAGACTTGCTTCATAAGCTTGGTGTCAACCGCCCGGAATCAAAAGTCACGGCAGATATCGTCTTTGCCTTTAAAAAGAAGGAGGATGACGCCTGCATGAAGAGCCTTCCTTTACGGGGGGATGAGAAAATCTTGGCCGTTTCCGTTCGTCCATGGTTTCAGCACACGGCACATTACGAGGAAATTGGCAAGGCGTTAGACGAGTTAATTGAACAAGACGGCGTTACTCCTGTCTTCGTTCCAATGGAAGGGCATCATGACGTGCGCGCTTCGAACCATGTGTTAGAGCAGATGAAGCATAAAGAACGTTGTCATGTGTTAGGACCCGATTTTTCACCAAATCAATATTTAAATTTCATTGCCGAGTGTGAGATCACAATTGGATTAAGGCTCCATTCCCTGATCTTTTCTGCTTTAGTAGCTGTTCCCCATATTGGCATTAGCTACGATAAAAAGGTGGAAAGCTTGCTGAAACGTTCAGGAATGTGGCAATATTCCTTCCAACTGGAGGAGCTTGACGGGCAAAAGCTAGTGGAAAATGCGCGCATGGTCTTAAGCAAGCGAGCTGAGCTCAGCTCCCACATCGAAGAACAGGCAGCTAAAATGCGTGAGGACGCAATGGAAAATATCGATTTATTGAAGGAACACTTTTTAAAATAGGGCAGGTTTTTGTGTAGCGAAAGAGGCCGTTTCACACGAACAATACCTGAGGAGAAGATAAAATGAAAATTTTAATTACAACCGTTTTTGATTACCCCCATGCTGGCGGCTTATCTACCCATGTCACCACGTTAAAAGCTGGGCTTGAAGCAAGAGGACATGAAGTGGATATCGTCTCATTCAGCGACGCACCAAGCTGGAAAAGAAAATGGTATGCGCGAGGACCTAGCTTCGTTCTCAATAAATTTAAAAAAGGCAAAGGAATTATTTGGAGCCGTAAAGCGAGACAGAAAATGCTTGAGGAGCTGATTGCAGAGCGAAAGGGTCAAGGCTACGATATTATCAATGCTCAGGACGTCTTTGCTACCTTCGCTTCGATTGAATCAGGGATTCCGACCGTTTCAACGGTGCACGGATATATGGCTTTTGAAGCAGTAAGCGCCGGCTCTGTGATCGAAAACAGCGATGAGGCGAAATTCCTACAAGAGATGGAGAAAAAAGCCTTTAAAAGCACTAGAAAAGTCATTACTGTCGATCAAAGAATTAAGGACTATGTGTATAACCAGGCAGGCGTCGAAGGAAATGCGATTCGAAATTTCATTGATATCCATGATTTCAAGCCAGCAGTCGAGAGAAAAAGTGAACTTCGCCGCCAATATGGCTTTAAGGAGGACGAGCAAATTTTCTTCGTACCTCGCCGTTTAACGAAAAAAAACGGGGTCATTTATCCAGCTCTAGCCTTGCCGAAGGTATTGGAGCAATTTCCTAATGCGAAGCTTGTCTATGCAGGAATGGGCGAAGCGTACGAAGAGTTGAAAAACCTTATTGCGGAAAAAGGACTAACAGAGAACGCGCAATTATTAGGGGCGATTCCCCACAGCAAGGTCAAGGATTATTTCGCCCTTTCTGACGTCGTTCTTGTCCCAAGCATTCACTCGGCAGGGGTAGAAGAAGCGACATCGATCTCCGCCCTTGAGGCAATGGGTTCCGGTGTTCCCCTTATCGCCTGCGCAGTCGGCGGCTTAAAAGAAATCGTCGAACATGAAAAAGATGGTCTCCTTGTGGAGGAACGCAATGTGGAACAATTAAGCGAGGCGATGATCGCTCTGCTTGAAAACCCGACTAAAGGAGCAAGCCTAGCGGAACAAGCACGAAAAAAGATCGAGGAACAATATTCCCATTTAGCCGCAGCAGAGAAGTACGAACAAATTTATCTATCAGCTTTGGAAAAGTAATGACTGCTTTGAACGTTTCGCCGATATAATTGTTTTTTCGCCGATATATCTTATATTTCGCCGATATATTTTCATAAACGCCGATAAATTCCGTTTTTCGCCGATATATCGAAAATATCGCCGATAACATTCAATTACATGTTTTTTCAAAGGCAGATGAGACGGGGCTAATGCTTATTGGTTGAGGGTGTCCCCTAAAATTAGGGGACACCCTCGTTTTGAGTGATTAAATACAAAATTTCCCTTGGAAACTGAGTAGGAAGTGAAGGAATTTGCCATCATTAAAAAAATCAGCCCTGCTGATTACTTTATTAGCGATTGTTCTGAAACTGTCCGGATTTCTCCGGGAGAGTATTATCGCCCGCCAGTTCGGGGCGACCGAATATACGGATGCTTACATCCTTGCTTTTTCATTTATCACCCTTGTAATCGCGATGATTAGCGGAGGGTTTAACAACGTCTTTCTTCCATTATATGTACAGAATCGGAAGGAAAAACCAGTAGAAACGGAACAGAACGCAAACGGCGTCATGAATTTAACATTTTTAATCTTCTTAGTCGTGACCGTTGGCGGCTATTTCTTAGTTCCGTATTTTGTTCCTTTTATTTATGGGGACATGAGCCCAACAACTGAAGAGGTGGCCATTAGCATCACGAAATTCTTTTTCCTCTTCATGAGTGCCATTGCCTTAAACGGCATTCTCGACTCCTATTTACAAGGAAGAAGAGTGTTTGTGCCATCGCAAATTTCCAAATTGCTGGCGACTTTGATGGGTGCCGTATTCGCCCTCTTGTTCTCAGAAAGATGGGGCATTAATAGTTTAGCATACGGTTTTATTTTCGGAACAATACTCGGTTCTGTGATTCAGTTTTACTATTTGCATAGAAGTGGATACAAATGGAGTCCAACGGTTAAAGTGGAAAAGGAATTTGGGAAAGCCTTCCTTGTCCTTCTCGTCCCTTCTCTCCTGAATTCTGTCGTTGGACAAATCAATATGTTCGTCAATAAAACATTTGCTTCCGGGACAATCGATGGTGCGGTAACCTATTTAAATAACGCATCACTGCTCGTCAGTATTCCGCACACGATTTATGGAACGACGATCGCGGTGATCATCTTCACCCTACTGTCAGAGCAGGTTGACAATCTGAAAAAGTTCCAATCTACTGTTTTCATGGGAATGCAAATCTCTTTAGTCACGTTAATGCCCGTTGCTGTAGGATTATTTCTCGTCGGGGAACAGGCGATTTCCTTTATTTATGAAAGAGGTAAATTCTCTGCCGAGGATACCCATGCAACCTACATTGCACTCGTCTTTTACTTGCCGATGATTGTCACACAAGGGCTGCAATACATTATCTCTAAGTCGATGTACGCAAGAGGGAAAACAGCGATTATTTTCCGAGTGAGCGTAACGACCATTGCCTTGAACATCCTTTTAAACTGGCTTTTCGTGAAGCCTTTTGGCTATCCTGGGCTGGCATTATCGAGCGCCTTCGTTTCACTTTATTATTTAACCGTGACGACGTTCATTGTTTATAAGGATTTCGATCGTTCTGAGGCAATAAAGCTGTTCAACCTAATCATTCGTGTGCTCATTCCAACGCTGATCATGGCCGTGCCATTATACATGATCCAAAAGATTACGCCAATCGGAGAGCTCTATTCTCTTGTTCAGCTCTTAATCCTGATTCCTCTTGGTGTTGTCTTATATGTAGTTGGTGTATACATCTTTTACCGAGAAGGCTTCACCCGTTTGCTCGGAATTGTCAAAAAGAAGGCTAGAAATTAAGGTGGTTGTTCTATGAAAAGGTTCTTTTTATGTTCTTTATTTCTCGTTTTAGCTGGCTGCCAATCCTCTTCAGAGGAACCTGTTGAGGTTCCACTTCTGGAGGAGGCTTCAATGAGAATTACTTCTGAGGATTATTCATTCGTTGAGGTAAAAAAAGAGAACTCTAGCCTCTTAAACGTATACGATGACATCCATTACGAGTTTGACGTGAAAAAAGGGAGGAAGGAAGCTGGTTCTCTGCATGTAAAAATAAGAACGATCGATAATGGCGATCAACTTGTCTTCCTGCAATTAGAAGGAAAATGGAAAAAGAAAGAAATTCCGATCCAAATTCATGTTCCTTTTCACCATATGACCGATTACGAGTTTACAACTTGGGATGCATTTGAATTTGAACGAACCCATGATGGCAATACAGGGATGGATCGAACGACGCAGCCAATTGGCTTGTTTGAACTGTCAGGGGAAAAAGAAGGTGAGCTTCAGCTTGTGTTAAGCAAGCAATACACCTCTACCCCCCTTCAAAAAGAATATAATAATGGGTTGAAAAGTGATGTGCGAGAGCTTCATCATGAATTTGCCGAATATGATCTTAAAACAGAAGATGAGCAGCTGACGCTATCTTTCCCTCTAACTGCCAGTGAGGGAGAATTAGCAGAAGGATGGTTCATGCTCGCAAATGAAGAACTGTTTGCCGAGCCGAAACATCATGAAAGCTGGATTCACTACCAAATCGAACAGTATAAAGAAGCAAACGGCTGGCTGACGATTGGCGGGCCGCTCAAAAAACTGCCATGGTCGATTGAGCCTTACACACAGGAAGGATATGGGCGAAACCTTGGCGTGATGGTCGATCGTGAAGCCATTGACCGCTATTTCACAGAAAAAGAAAGATATTTTTATAATTTATTGGTAAACTCTGTAGCGGATTTATACGAATACCGTAAAGAAAAAGATACGTCCATTTGGGAAACAGAGTACACCAGTACCTGGCTTCAAAAAGCCTATGGATTAAATGCGCCATACATCGATACGCGTCATAACGAGTTTATCGCCCTCTATTTGCATAAAATGGGCGAAGAGCTGCAAATTCAAGAGTTAATAGATGCCCAGCTCCATTATGGCGACTATTTAATTGAACAGATCGCGATTGGAAATGTTATTCATGCAGGAGACGGTCTCTTTATTTCCGACTATTTTTCACCTTATGATCCGAGTCAAAAAACACATGCCTCCTTGAACCATATTTTAGGGGGAGCCAATTTATTGCTCGAGTGCTTCGAACAATCGAAGGATGAAAAATATTTGCAGGCTGCGAAGAAAATCCGCACAGCGATTGAATTTATCGGTGAAGATTGGATCAGGGAAACGGGAGACCTCTGGTATCAAGTCAATCCTGATTTAACATTTGCCGGCAATGATTATGAACAGTTAACCTTAGTCGATTTACTTAATCATCAAGCAAAATGGGAAAGCATCGGCGAAACAAGAAGCGCGCTTATCGATGTATTAATAAAGTCCAAGCTCGAATACTTAAAATCGGAAAGTATCCAACTTTTGGACAAGGTCACAATTCAATTGGAAGCACAAGGCTTAGAAGAACTGCTGTAGAATTTTATAGCACAGTTTCAAGACTCGTATTAAAATTTGAAAAGGAAGTGCAGAAACACAATGTGACGTTTCTGCACTTCCTTTTTTGAGCTTCACTTTTTTGGGGGACGCAATCCTGCGACAAACTGACGCAATCCTGGTCATAATCGGCGCAATTTTCATAAATACCGGCGCAATTCCACACTAAACACACGCAATTACCCAACAAACACGCACAATCTGGAATTGAGCGCGCAATTGAGCGACAAACAGGCTCAATCCAAAACCAAATCAGCGCAATGTTTATGGAAACTCGCGCAATCATCGTGAGAAACTGCTCATTTCCTAATCGAGCGCGCAATCCAAGCAACGAACGACCTTCCTTGCAAAAAAATAGCACAGACCATGTTTTTGGTCTGTGCTACGAATATTCGTATATTGTTGTCAGATTAGTTGACAGGTAGTTTGTCTACGAGATCGGATCTGATATAGCCATTTACCGCTGTTTTGTCGTCCGTTAGAACTTTATACCAAACCCAACCATCACTTGCTTTTTCTTCACCGGTAATGATTACTGGTTTGTTCTTTGTATTATAACGATAAATTAAGTTGGCGTTGCCAAGGCTTGAATTCGCAGAAGATCGTACAGCTGTGCTATCGGTATTAACCAAACCGATTGTCTTGTACTTTCCATAATCCTTGCTTCCCATTTCTTTATCGATGCGATACATATGGCTCGCTACTTTCGCACCCCAGTAAGCATCTGATGCGTATTTAACATTGAAGCCAATCATTTTATTTCCTGGTACTGCGCCATTTGCAGCCCAAGCATTAGGAGGAATATAGTTCTTTCCTAAGTAATCATTGATTAACGCATCGACACTTGCTTCTACAGAAGGATACGGCTTCGCTGTATTCGTGCTGTCATAAGCGCCGATTCCAAACACGTTGTTATACTCGAATGATTTCGGACTCATGCCGTAGTCCCCTTCGTGGAAGGCCATCGCTAAAATAAGCAACGCATTGACACGATGTGTTTGCTCAACTTGCTTCAAATAAGTGCCAAGACCAATTATTTTACTGCGCTTTGAAGCATCTTTATACTTGCTCAATCCCGTTTTCTCTAAATCTGATAATCTCTTATTAATGTATTGATTCAATTCTGCCGCTGTGTACGAAGTTTGCACTCTAGCAGGCAAATATTGAAAATAGGAGTAAGATTGGCCAACATAGGATGTAGATAATCCTGTTGAATTTGTATAGAATTTATTTCCATCCCAGCTATAATATCTAGTGCCTTGCTTTAAAATGCTTGGTGCTTTGCCAATGACGATAGAACCATTCATATTGGCCGTTTTCGAGAAAACATTCAATACGAGTTCGTTACTTGCATTAACGGTATAATAATTTTGCTGCTCTACCATTGAAAATGGCACAAGCTCTATATCCGCTTGCCTAGCAAATAATGTCTGTCCACCAATATAGACTTCGACAGCATTTTCATCAGATGAAATATACTTCATCTCTTCCCCACGTTGTACGTACGTAACAGAACCACCACTGAAGCTAGATGTTCTGTATAATTCCGTCACATTTGAGGAAGTACTAACAGAAGGGTTCCCATATGCTAACCCTGAAGCCATTTTAATGATTTTTCCTTTATATGTGATCACTTGCGTACTGCTTTTGTTCCATTGAGCCAGCGCTTCATTGTATGTTTTGAATTCTTTTGCTGGTTCTAATTTCCGATCACTTCCAATGTTTGCAATCGCAAAAGGAGTTTCACCTGGGATTGGAGTTGGAACTTCCACTTCCTCAATCGCATGAATCATGCGAATAATAAACGCTGCCGCTTCAGCGCGTGTCGCTTTATTTTTCGGCGCGAAACGATATGTTTTCCCATCCGCATTCGGGAAACCTACTGTAATGTTTAACGAAACACTGTTTGCAATCGCCGTTCTAGAAATGGACGACGTAATCTCATTAAAATCAGTTAAAATTGTCGGTATTTGATACTCAACATTTACATTTTGAAAAGCTAGTGCATTATTGATCATAATGACCATTTGTTCTCTTGTAATCTCTTGATCCGGACCAAACTTTCCTCCGCCAAGTCCTTGGACAATTCCTGCGGCTGCCGCAGAATTAATTCCAGGAGCCAAATTGGAGTTACGTCCTACATCTGAAAATACATGGTCTGCCTCCGGAAGGTGCAATGCCCTTGTAATAAAGGTGGCAAACTCAGCACGAGTAACTCTGTTGCCTGGCTTGTACACACCGTCACCATAGCCATAAAGAATTTCCTTATTAATCGCTTCTCTCAATTCTTTTTCTAAACTAATTCCCGTTATATCATCCGCATATGTCGTTACCGCTGGAAATACAGCTAATAGTAGTAGGAACGAAAGTATTACTTTTACTGCTTTATTTCTCAATGATCTTTCTCCTCTCTATTGCACTCGTTTTTTTACACTTGTTACCTTTTCTCATTCTAACAGAGAACGCATCGATTTTTAATAGTAGATTTGTAGTTTATTGCTGAAAATATTCAATTTTTGGTAGTAAATAGCAAAAAACCCAGGACAATGTCCTGGGTTTCGCTTATTTTCCTACTGTATTCATAGAATTGTAAATAGAGACAGAAAATATCGCTCTACTTGCAAATTCCCCCGTATTATATCGATTTCCAGCAAATAGAGTTGTCGAGTCAATAGACCTTAATGTTTCAATTGCCTCATATGCCCAATAGTCCGGTTTTACATCGATATAGGAATGGCTACCAATTGTTAAGTTTTGTTTGCTTAACTCAAATGCCCCGTGTACAATAAGGGCCATTTCTGCCTTTGTCATATAAGCATCCGGTCTAAAAGTGCCATCTTTAAAACCATTAATGATTCCCGCTTCTTTAATTGCGGCAATTTCCTTGGCAAATCTTGACGTTGTCGGAACATCAACAAAAGCATTTAAATTCTTCGGTTCTTTTTTCAAAACCCGATTGATGATGGCTGCAGCTTGTCCACGTGTAACAGGACTTTCTGGTCTAAATGTGTTATCTTCAAAACCGTAAATAACCCCTTGTTGGTTAAGCATCATAATTGCGTTATACGCTGGATGCCCATTGGCAAGGTCCGTAAATCCACCGTCCTCCAAAATGCGCTTTGCTCCAACATATTTCGGTCCCCAATACGTATTGCTTAAAGAATCAATCTTGATTCCTTGGCTTGATGTGGCACTAATAAACTCATTATTGCCAACATAAATACCTACATGCGTGATCCCCGGCTTGTTCATTGTTTTTTCAAAGAAAACTAAATCTCCTAGCTGTAGATTCGCCTTGTCGACACTCTTCCCAATCGTATACTGAGAAGCAGCGATGCGGGGAATGGTAACTCCTACTAAATTATAGACGAAATAGGTAAATCCTGAACAGTCAAATCCGCTTGGGGTAGCACCAGCATCAAGATACGGAACGCCAATATAATTCTTGGCAATCTTCACTACATCCTCCGGCTTCGAGGCAGCCTCCACTGAAGAAAATGGAAGCAGGATGAAAATCAAACTCAACGTTAGTAATTTTTTTGCCATTTGTTTCATTTGTCACCCCGTCATTTCATGATTTCTTTGTCTAATCATAGCGAACTATGTATTTACTAAAAATATTTTATCAAAGAATAGCAGATCCTTACTTTACGATTTGATTACATTGGTCATTTATCGAACACTTTTGTTAAAATTCGCCATTTATTCCAGCCAATAGTCCCTATCTCAACGCCTATTTAGCACAGAACAAACAAAAAATCGTCTGTACTACTTAAACGAAGGTGCATTCCGGAAAAATCGTGATTAATTCCGGAATTTTTCTGCTTAATTCCGGAAAAAGCAGATATATTTCCGGAAAAATTGCATTAATTCCGGAATTTCACCCTACAATTCCGGAAACATAAGAAAACCGCCCGGACCTTTTTTGTTTAGTTTGTATTCTATTCAGAGTGCTAAGATGGAAATAACAAGGATAAAAATAATAACCATGAAATCACATCACCACCTTATATTTCCATTTTATCATAGGTCAAGTGAGAAGCATCTCCTGATTTAAATAGGAATTTAGGAAATGATCATTTTCGGGTTTTTATCCTTATTTAACCACTTTATTAACGTAATGAGATCCTGCTCATTTAAGGCGATACAGCCAAGAGTATATTTCGTTGTGCTATTTTTCATATGCAGGAAAATAGCACTTCCCTTGCCTGCAATAATTGGGTCCTCATTATAGCGAATGACTACGCCATATTTATAAAGCGGATGGTTCATTCGTTCAAATGAGTTCCATCTTTGACTCGGATTGCCACTGTACGTAACCCACTTATTGTAGTCCTTAGACTTCACATCATCGATCCAATAATCGTTGCTCGTCACCCTTTTGAATGGATATTGCAAATTAGGCAGAGCTTCACCCCAGCCAAATGCTGTTCCGAGCGAATAAGCTCCAATTGGTGTTTTGCCATCGCCTTCTTTTGTCTTGCCCGTACCATTTTTTCCAATCACCGCTTCATACGTTTGGACATTCTTCCAATTCGCACCGTCCAGCTCCTGAAGCTGTACTTGCGCTTTGTTTAAAGAAGTACTTTTCACTAAAATTCTTTGCTTTACGGTAGGCACCATTACATCCACCTTTCGAAACTGCGTATCTAGCACTCTCGCAAGTAATGCTGAAAATTGAGCCCGAGTCACCGGCTCTTCTGGCCGATAAGAACCATCCGGATAGCCAAAAGCAATATGATTCGAAGTGAGATTATGGATTGCCTTCAAATATGGACTCGTTTGCTCCAAATCATAAAATGGAAAAACTGCGCCCGTGTTAAAATCGAAGGCTCCGTCTAAGAGAATAGCAACTTCTCCTCTCGTTAGCGGCTTCTTTCCATCTCCTCCCTTCACCGGTGAAGGGACTTTTTTCTTTACTACCCTTTCAACCATGAGCATCCCTTGGGTAACCGTAATCGAATCGTTCACTCCAAACCTGCCATTCGTATACCCTTGAACAATTCCTTTACTGGATAAAAAGCTAATTTCTTTATATGCCCAATGGGTTGATCCAACATCCTTAAATACAGGCGCAGATGCACCCGAGTCAAGAGGAACTACAAGAAAACCAAGTAAAAACAGTGCTGTTATGTATATTTTTTTCATCCACTTTCCTCCTCTTACTGGCAAGTTTAACAGAAAGCCGATTTACATTACACGGTACAATTTCCCAATAAGAGGTCACGCGATCGCCGCATTTTTCGCCATTATATCGAAAATTCCGACAATAAAATTACTCAATTAAGTAGCTATGAGAACCTATGTAATTTTTAAATAACGAATGGATGAATAAGCGCTACGTTAATTAGCACCAGCATTCACAAATTCATTTTCTGAGACTACTTCAAGTTGCTGCTCAACAAATTCTTTATATAATGGATGCTTATGATAAAGTTCATGATGAGTGCCGACTCCAGTAATATTTCCATTTTCTAAAATAATGAGCTGGTCAGCATGCTTTACAGTGGACAATCGATGAGCGATCACCAACGTGGTACGTCCCTTCATTAACTTCTCTAATGCATCCTGAACTAGCTTTTCAGATTTACTGTCTAAATGAGCAGTAGCTTCATCAAGAAGGAGGATTTGGGGATTTCGTATCATTGCTCTTGCGATTGCTAATCTTTGCCTTTGCCCCCCTGACAGACTTATTCCCCGTTCACCAACTTCCGTCTCGTACCCCTGTGGCAAGGATGCAATAAAATCTTTTAAATTTGCATTGGCCACTGCCTCATTCATTTGCTCTTCTGATATATCGCTTAGTCCATAGGTCAAATTTGAACGTATCGTGCCGGACATCATGGGTGATTCTTGAGATACATAGGCAATCTTCCCCCTCCATTCCTCTAAGGGGATATGATGAATGGATTTCCCTTTATAAGTAATAGACCCGCTATTGGGTAGATAGAATCTCTCTAATAATGAAAAAAGTGTTGTTTTCCCTGAACCACTTGGGCCTACAAACGCTGTCATTTTCCCAATTTCCGCCTCGAAGTTTACGGAGAATAAGATGGGTTTGTCTTCTAAATAAGAAAAAGAAACTTGATGGAATGAAAGTGAATTCGGATTACTTGCAACATCCGTCGCCTCGACCACATTCGGTTCCGATTTAGTAGACAAAATATAGTCTAAGCGCTCACTTGCTCCAAGCGCTTTCTGAAAATAAGAGAAAAAGCTCGTTAATTGGGAAAAAGGAACGGTGATTTGAAATAAATAAAAAATAATCGCTATTAGTGAACCTGCTGAAAGAGTTCCGGCAGCAACTCGTATACTACCGTACCCAAAAATAGCGACAAGAAGCATGAGCGTAACACTCATTGTGAGGGGTTGAATGATGGACAGTATCTTTGCCTCTTTTATCCCAAATTGGAAAAGCTTCTTCATTCTATTAAGCCCCATTTGTTTCTCCTGTTTTTCTGCTAAAGAAGATTTAACAAGCCGAATGTCCGTTAGAACGCGTCCCAAATCACCTTGGAACATAGCTGTTTCATCTTGTAACGATCGGGATACTTTGTAAATGCTTTTACTTAATGGAGCAAGAATAAGAATAGCTAGTGGGACACCTAAGAACATCAGAACCGTCATTTGCCAATCAATTAATAGGAGTAAAACAACAGCCCCTATGATTGATATGACTCCTGAAACAAATGGAATCAATTGTCCCGTTACAAAATCTTTCACTATTAATGTATCATTGGTTATCCTACTCATTGTCTCTCCAGATGAATGTCGATCAAAAAATGTGATAGGCAGCTCTAATACTTTATTCCAAACCTTTTCCCTCAATTTCAAGACCACTTTTTGTCCAATATAATTCATTGCATATAAAGCGAAAGTTGACATAAATAATTGAGAGATAAAAACAACGCCTAATAAAAAAATTGCCTTTTTATCAAGCTGTGCAATATTCATATGGTCTACAATATCCTTTGTTAATAAAGGAACAACTAACGACAAGGCCGTTTCAATTATGACAAGTCCAATCGCAAGCATCTGTATCCACTTTGATGGCATAAATTCGTTTATCATTTTGACAAATCTCTTAGCACCCATTTTCCTATTACCATTTACATCCATACCACTAACTCCCTCTTTTTTAATTAGTGTTTTTTTACTATTTTTATAAATATTGGAAATAATGTGCAGTAAATTATTGACAATGGACTTGTGAGATACTATTGTTAGTATAAATCATCTACTTGGAAAAATATAGTTTTAATTCCAAATTAATGGATTATATGGAGGATTATGTAATTGTTTACTACTTATAAAAATGAACTATCTGATAGTGAAAAACCATTGTTGTCTTCCTTAGGAAAAGTCGAATTTTGGTTTAATAAAAAAGATAGATCTCTTGGTAGTGGCAGCATCATTCAATCTCCTCACTTTCCCATTGTGGCAACAGCTGCTCATTGCATTTATGATTGGGAATCTCAAAGTTTTTTTGAACGAATATCTTTTTTACCCTACCTAGAGAATTTTAAAGTTTCTTATACTCCTAAATTAGCTGTAATACCAAAAGATTGGACAAACGGTATTGTAGATTATGATACTGGATTTCTAGTATTTTCTTCTATGTTCTCTTCTACTATTGATTATCAACGCCATGCTATTCCCATAGCCTTTAACCTACCTAGAAATATGGATTATATCACCTTAGGTTTTCAAAATATTTTCTTCCCATCAAAAAAGCCTTTTATTAGTAAAGGATCCGCACAAAAAGACATTTATAAAAATTCCAGTTTACAAGGGATAAAAAGCAAAGGTAAAAGTGGCATGTCAGGAGGACCTTGGTTCACAATACACGAGGGAAGATATGTTCAAAACTCTCTTACTAGCCTTAGCATGAAATCTGCTAAAAATACTCTCTGGGCACCATACTGGGGAGAATTAATTGAAGCGGCATACAGAGTAGCTGCGGGAGAGCTTGAGCATGACCCACGATTGTTAATTCATAACTATTAGGTTTCACTGATGTTTATTTAAGCCTTATAGTCTACATAAGAATCCTCAGATTCCTATGTATGCTAATAAAATTTTAAAGCACAATCATTTGTGCCAAGAAAGGAGATATCTATGTCATACCAGAGCAAAATGTCTACTGTCCTTCAACTACAAAAAATGGATCCCTCAACATCATTACAGTCTAACTCAAACATCAGCATCACCTGTAAAAAACATAGTACATTGAGCTTGTTTGTTTGTGTCCTACCCCCAGAGCAAAGTTAATTCCACCTAAGTTCCATGTTTCCACTAAGTAAGAGAGGAGGGTTTAAATTGACCTATAATCAACAAAAAGGCATTGTATTAGAACTTCAGTCAATGCAACCGTATAGAAACGCAACTCAACATGGACTGTTTTCCACTACTAGTATGTTTGGATGTCTAGGCAATACGATTGCAAGCACTTATAGCCTTTTTGCTTGTTAGCTAGAGGGTTCTGGGGAAGCCCTTCCCCAGAATCTGATCCTTAAACTTAGGAGAAGGAGGAAGCAAAAATGGACATGCGGTATCTGAAATATGTCGTTCCAAATGAAAAATATTATGAGCTTCCTAAAGAAAAAGCTGATGAATCAAAGTTTCACGAACCCCGTCTACCCGAAAATTGGGTCATCCAACACGACGAGCATTGGAGTTATTGCTTACACAATAATGTTAGTCTTCCTCAACAGGGCTGGAAGATACATATCAGCTCTACGTCTGACAGTGCACAAGCTACTTTAGACAAAGTAGCCCCTTTCCTTATTAAGAACAATATCATTTTTAAATATGTCACGAACAAATTAGAGTTAGTTCTCAAAAATTCTAAATATGGTGATAGAGGTAGTTCAGGCAAGTTTATAACTATTTATCCACTAAATGAGCAGCAGTTTACTTTCCTATTAAAGGAGCTTCATCAGCTATTAAAAGACTTTCCGAAAGGACCCTATATTCTAAGTGATAAAAGATGGTTAGATGGAAATATCTATTTCCGATATGGTGCTTTTGTTGAAATGTATCTAACCGAGGGAGCCAGAAAAATTCCCGCGATTTTAGATCCCTCAGGAAAACTCGTACCGGATATTCGTGGGGTTGCATACCTTGTTCCTGATTTTATCGAAGAGCCTGAAATTATACAGGAAATGGATAAAGCTCAGGAACAAATCGTATCCGAACACTCAAAACTCAATGAGTACAATATTAAATCTGCCCTTCATTTCAGTAATGGAGGAGGTGTCTACTTAGCTGATTGCCATCAAACCGGTTTAGAAGTCATTTTAAAGGAAGGCAGGCCTGGAGCAGGATTAGACGGACAGAACAGGGATGCCGTCACCCGTTTAAATCATGAAGCTGAAATTCTTAAACGACTAAAGAAAGTGGACTCAGTTGTAAATTTGATAGAGGTCTTTGAAGAATGGGAGCACACATTTCTCGTTGAAGAATACATCGAAGGTGTACCTTTAAATACTTGGTTAGCCGCGTACTATCCATTTTCAAATGATCAAGATCCTAAAGCTTACGTGAACAAAATCATCCCTATTTTAGAAAAAATAAAGGATGCCCTTAAAGAAATTCACTCCTGTCATATTGGCATGGGCGATTTGCAACCGGCAAATATTATGATCACAGATCATCTTGAAGTTAAACTGATAGACTTTGAATCTGCTAGTGAACTAACTGATTCTAGACATCCTGGTCTTATGACTCCAGGCTTTACAAGTTCCTATGAAGCAACAAGAGAACAAGCTGACTGGTTTGCTCTTCTAAGAATCGCAAGACATGCATTCGCCCCTATTGGACCGGTGCAGGACCTAGCTGAAGACATCCTTAAAAAACATGATCAATGGATCTATCAGCATTTTGGTGCTGAAGCTTTACACATCATCGAAGAAATCGAAGTTGAATGTACGAAACGAAAGGCAATCCCTGCTGACAGCCTTTTATCTGCCCCAGAGAAATTTTTCCACGTTGATGACTTACCGGACATCATTGAAAAAATTAGAGGCGGAATCATTGCTGAATTAAGAGATGACCAAAGGCTATTACCAGGGGATATTCGCCAATTTGAACCCAATGGCTTCCTCAATGTATTAACAGGAGGCTTTGGCGTAGTATTAGCTCTTGCTCGCACCGGAACTTTACCCACTAAAGCGAGTGAGTGGGCGGGCAAATTCGGGAAAGACGAGTACATTTGTCATTTAAATGATGGGCTATTTACTGGAAAGGCTGGAATTGCTGGTGTTCTCTATGAGATTGGTAGGAGAGCAGAGGCTAAAAAGATTTATGATTCCTTACTTCCTTCATTAGATACAGAAGATATTTCACTTAAATCAGGCCTTGCAGGCACTGGCTTAGCTTTATTATCAGCCTCGACGATACCTGAATTTGATTATCTTTTAGAGAAAGCTATCGCAATCGGTGAAAGATTAAAAACTCTTTTGGCTCAAGATGTAGCCATCAGTCCAAACGATCCTGATTCGATCCCAATTGGACTCATCGAAGGATGGTCTGGAGTATCATTATTTTTTACTTCCCTTTCTTTTGTAACGGGAGATAAGAATTGGCTCGAATCATCTCTCCTCGCAATAAGAAAAACCGGGCAAAAACCGCCCGGTCCCTTTTTGTCTAGCGAATATCCGAAATTTTATACTCTATACCGTGTACTCCTTTGTAATACTCGGGATACATTTCTCCTCCGCATTTTTCACACGA
>NZ_JARGEJ010000450.1:0-335 GCF_029211245.1 Robertmurraya sp. DFI.2.37
CTAGAAGCAGGTTGTATGCCTGTCCCACCCATACCAGCTCGCGCAGTTCGCGCAGCTTTCTGGAGTCGATTCCTTCCGTCCGGGTAAAGTCGTAACGGTCCAGATCATGCCTTGCAGGAAGCCCGGCCGCTTTCAAACGGCACAAATATTTCCGGTTCTCCCTGGTCCGGACCTCCTCCCTGAGGCAGGCGAGTAGAAACTCCGGATAGGTCAGCTGCTTTTCCTGGGCCTGATGCAGCAGTTCTTCCAGATGTTCGGTCAGATTGCCCAGCTTGAGCATACGTGCACATTCCATGAGTTCCTTCTTATGTCTTGTCATAATCCCTGAGTATTTC
>NZ_JARGEJ010000451.1:0-335 GCF_029211245.1 Robertmurraya sp. DFI.2.37
GTCCGCTTGAACAGCCCTTTGTCACCGGAGGTATTGCAAACCCTGATATTTTTGAATTCAAACCGTTAGCCTATGTTTTCTTTGAATGAATCCAACAGATATTATCTTTACCCGTATCCGACAGACATGCGTAAGAGTTTTTATACGCTTAGCGGCATCGTGACCAACCAGATGGGAAAGAATGTACGGGACGGTGACGCTTTCATTTTTATCAATGCGAATTGTACCTGTATGAAAATCCTCCATATGGAATATGGTGGTCTGGTGATATACCATATGAGGCTGGAACATGGGCACTTCCATCTGCCGGTCATAAATACGGAGGAAGGTCGGAT
>NZ_JARGEJ010000452.1:0-334 GCF_029211245.1 Robertmurraya sp. DFI.2.37
GATGCAGGATGCCATTTATGTGCTGGAATTTAAATATGACGGTACGGCCCGGGAGGCATTGGCGCAGATAAACAGCAGGCTGTATGCTGTTCCTTATCGCAAGGATGGCAGGCGCATCGTGAAGGTGGGGATTAATTTCGACAGTGCCACCCGTACTATCGGGGACTGGGTGATAGAAGTGGAAGATACGGTGGATAATTTGTAGCTTGCAGGCGGAGTGACATTTCGAAGGTGGCTGTCTGCTTTTGATGAATACTTAAGCCTTTTTCCCCTGTATACTAAGTCTTTTCTACTGCATGATTAAGCTTTTTCATACGGTAACCTACTACAGACT
>NZ_JARGEJ010000453.1:0-334 GCF_029211245.1 Robertmurraya sp. DFI.2.37
TTTTGCCGGCGGCATTCTCTTCTGTTCCTTTATATCGGGTGAGCAGGCTGTTCCCGTTGTGCAACACTTCCAATTTGATATTACCTTTCTGTGCGATTTCAGTCAGATAAGCCGCAGGGTCGATGTCACGCTTTGTTCCGTCTGCATAGAAGTTTGTCACGCCGAAATGTAGATGTTCGCCCGTTGTACGTGTACCTGTGTTGCCCGATGTGCCGAGCTTTCCACCGGCTTGTACTACATCACCGACCTTTACAGCAACCTCCTTAAGGTGCATATAAGTACATTGTACCTTGCTACCATCCGTTCGGGTATATTCCACAGTCAGCGATTTCCC
>NZ_JARGEJ010000454.1:0-334 GCF_029211245.1 Robertmurraya sp. DFI.2.37
CAAACTCCATATAATAGACACAGAAATTCAAAGAAATTTCCATATCTTGAATACAAGATAGTAATGGAACTATGCTATTTTTAAACTATTAATTGAAATAAATAGTTGTTTTTATAATGAAAATCAAAACTCTTCGATTGATTTCTCATTAAACAAGTAAGAATTTATTTTAATTGTAAAATAGTGCAGAACAATGGAAAAAATTTAAAAGTGTCTTGGGCAGAGCTGTAAGTTTAAGAAATCTAGTTAACCACTCCCAAGCAAAGGTCTATGTTTTTTTAAAAATTGATCCTCTAGGTTTAACAAAAATAATCCTCAAAAATACTAAATATTC
>NZ_JARGEJ010000455.1:0-333 GCF_029211245.1 Robertmurraya sp. DFI.2.37
TGTATGCAAAGGTAGGAAATCCCTTTTATTCTGTGAGATTTTCTTTGATATTTTTAGCGGCTGCTTCACCTACCACGGCCGCAATCTCTTCCAGTGAGGCTTGCCTGATGCGGCTGACGCTTTTGAATGTTTTCAGCAGGGCGGTCTTTCTTTTTTCGCCTATTCCCTTGATATTGTCCAAGGCGGACGCCACCTGACTCTTGCTTCGTTTGTCCCGGTGGAAGGTGATGGCGAAGCGGTGTACCTCGTTCTGTATGTTTTCCAACAGATGGAACAAGGGAGTGCTTTGCTTCACACCGATGGTCAGCGGAGGGAATCCGTATAACAATTCCG
>NZ_JARGEJ010000456.1:0-333 GCF_029211245.1 Robertmurraya sp. DFI.2.37
GGGAGGGAACTGTTTCTTCTGCCAGCACTTCAGCTATGACTTCATTCTCAATCACTATCGAACCGTGAAAAATCTTGCCTTCATTCACAATCCGTGCATTCTTTATCCATGTACGTTTCATACTGTTTTCTTTTGCGGGTATTTGCGGAACCAGCTACCCAGTTTTAATTGAATGACTCCTAATACAGCTTCACCGAAGATACTTCCGTTCATTTTTGAAGTACCTAATTCGCGATTGACAAAAATCACAGGAACTTCGGCTATCTTGAATCCGCACTTGTAAGCAGTGAACTTCATTTCAATCTGGAATGCGTACCCTTTAAAACGGATGCC
>NZ_JARGEJ010000457.1:0-332 GCF_029211245.1 Robertmurraya sp. DFI.2.37
GTGCCGGGTACGTGACGAACAAAAAACAATAGGGAAAATAAAAGTAAACACCGAATTATAATGAAAGGAACTATTAAATTTATAGACCTCTTTGCTGGAATTGGTGGCATTCGATGTGGCTTAGAATTAGCCGCACACGAAGCTGGTTATAAAACAGAGTGTGTATTTACTTCTGAAATCAAGAAACATGCCATAAAGGTTTTAAAACAAAATCATCCTAACGAGTTAATAAACGGAGATATTACACAAGTTAATGAAAAAGAAATTCCAGATTTTGACATTTGTTGTGCAGGTTTTCCATGCCAATCTTTTTCCGGCGGCGGAAAAAGATT
>NZ_JARGEJ010000458.1:0-332 GCF_029211245.1 Robertmurraya sp. DFI.2.37
TTACAGGGGTAACTCTTATAATGCAGGCAAGGGTATTCGATACTTTTTTTAAAGAAACCGGCACGGATACCACGGTTTTGGCACAGGTATTTACTTCGGGGCATTTCTATATCACTATCGTCTGTGTGCTGGCCGTATTGGTGCTGGCTTTTTTTCTGATCAGGAATGTGACGGTCTTTGCTAAGGTGAAAGGCATTCTCCATAATGTATGGGTCGGTGTACTGTCTTTGCGTCATGTAAAGCGGATGCCTCTGTTCATTCTTTATACCGTCGGTATCTGGACTTGCTATTTCCTGCAATTCTATGTTTCTTTCTTTTGTTTCGATTTTTCC
>NZ_JARGEJ010000459.1:0-332 GCF_029211245.1 Robertmurraya sp. DFI.2.37
GTGGAGGATATATCCGGCTGGAGGCTTTTCAGTGTGTTCTCCGATGGCTGATATCCTCTCATCTTCAGTTCCAGAATGGTATTGAAAAGTCATCATTTCGCATAGCCTTCATGAAAGCCTGCTCTTGTTCGTTGGCAATGTCCGGCATATGGATCGTATGCAGTTGCTTGCCGAACAAGAGCAGGTTTTCTCCGATAAAATCGGCGTGTTCCGGCTTGACCCCGCAATCCTTGGCAGTCTCATGCCAATGCGATACGGTTTCCTGTATCTCTTCGATAATCTGTTTGTGTTTCCGGATACCCATGTTCTCACCTACCTTTTGCAGACCTTCC